>JAJRYU010000431.1 GCA_024275615.1 Planctomycetota bacterium | reverse complement strand
TCGAGGAGCGCGGTATTAGCGCCACCCAATCAAGCGTCTCGCGAGACATCCATGAGTTATCTATTGCGAAAGTAGACAGCCGCTACGTTGTGGCCGTTCTACCTGTCCAAGATGACACACAGGATCAGTTTACCGCCAGTGAAGACTCAGACAGTTTGGTACGGGCACTCAGCCCTGCCGGACCGAGCGTCCTCGTGGTCAAGACTGAACTCGGGACAGCAACCGACATCAGTGCATCCATCGACAAGGCCCATTGGCCTGAGGTCCTGGGCACTATCGCCGGCGAAGACACGATCTTCATCGCGACCATTGGCAAGCGTGAGCAACTACGGCTGATCACACGGCTTCAGGAATTCATGAATTCCTCGGATCCGATGGTGGTTGTCGAGGCCGATCCTCAGGCGGCGCCCGCCCCCGAGGTCAACCACATGGCGCCCTCGCCGTTTGGCCTCTTGTCTTAAGACGGGCCACGAGCACAACTGAAACAGGCGACACCATCTAAGGTGTCGCCTGTTTTTCGTTGATCGCAAGCCCCGTGGACCTATGCCCACCTTTGTTGCGACCGCAATTCAAGGGGAATCGCGAGGAGCCGCGGGAGATTGGCTTTCAGGACTAACTACTTCCAAGGCATAGGCACCGTCTTGCTACCTATCGCCGCATGAGTGAAGTGAAGGAGATAAGCTGTTGGTTTGCCGTCGAAGTAAGCCTGAACAGTTATCTTGTCGTCACCACGTTCGATGAAATGCACCTCATCAAAAGAACGACCAGAGCTGACCGCGGCCGTTTCCCCCTGTGTCGTTGTGGCGCGCTTGCCGTCAGAGGTGATATGCCCATAGAACTTCAAGAGCGTGTAGATCTGCTCATCTCGGCGGCCGTTCAAACCGACAACAGGCTCTGCGCACTTCACTTCTATGCGGCAGGAGCCAGCGTCACTGACACTGAAGAAACCCTGAGCACGTCGTTTGGTACCGTACTGATAGTTGGGCGGTGGCTCCGCAAACAGCAGGCGAGCTCCTTTTTTGACCGCTGCTTTGTCGACATCGATTCGATACAAGAACATGACCTTGCTTTTGTACTCCGGCTCTGTCGCTCTCGAATTCCGAGAGTACGTTCGTCCGGTGCAAGAGGCGAAAAGGCAGACAAGTAAGGATGCCGTCGTGACAGAAATCAGACGCATTGATAGTCCTCGTTTCGGACGTTGGACGATATCTGGTGGTCAATCATGGCGTCAATCGCGAAAATCGTCGGCCAATTCCAATTCTTGGTCCAACCCATCACTCTGAAGCTGCTTGGCGATGAGGCGAATATCGCCGAAATCGCCGGACTGAACCAAACTGATCGCCTGGGTTTTCACGAGCAACAAGATGGCCAAGAAATAGCCAAGTATTTGGTCGCGCTCCCGAGTTTCCCCCACAAGTTCAGAAAGAAAGATCGGGCCACTGTCTTGGATGCGCTGCTCGATGCGAGAAGCAAACTCTCGCACCGGGGTGACATGACCCGAGATCACTCGGTCGGTCTTCGCATTGATCATCGTCTCGGACATGATCTTGCTGAAATACTGGAAGAGGTCCCAGATCTGCAGATCATCCAGAGTGCTGTCTTCTTCAAAGCGAGGTTCGGGGCGGGATGACTCCGGGCGATTGACCCGTTGACTCTGAACGCTTGCCTTTTCCAGGAGAAGGCGTGCTCGCGTCTTGTTGTTCTTGAATTCGAGAAGTTGCTGGACCAACTCATAACGTGGATCAAGTTCTTCGGCGAGGTCAACTTCTTCAACGGGCAACAGCATTTTTGACTTGATCACCATCAACGTCGAGGCCATGACCAGAAACTCGCCAGCATCATCGAGGTTGATTTCCTTCATCAACTCCAAATAACCAAGGTATTGATCAAGAATGCGAGAAATCGGGATGTCGTAGACATCAACCTCCTCCTTGCGAATCAAATAGAGCAAGAGGTCCATTGGCCCAGCGAAATTATGCAGGTCAATCTTGTATTCGGCTGGTATTTGCTCAGACATCGCTCATTTAACCCAATCCCTTAGTGTGAGTACGATATTATGCAAATCCAGGAGGACCGCCTGGATGACCGACATGAACTCGGCCTCAAAGAAGAAATAAACCAAGAAAAAGAACCCAACGAGCACGATTATCGCAGGAATTGTGAAACTGTAGTAGATCTGCCGCGCGCGCTCGGGCAAGAACATGGCCACGATTCGACTGCCGTCAAAGGGTGGGATGGGAAGCAGGTTAAGGGCGGCCAGCATAAAATTGAGCAAGACGGCTTGTAGGGCGAACATGTATTGATCGTCGAACCCAAGGTCCATGGTGGGCAACAACCATCCCCCATGAACCATGGCGACAACGGCAATAAGTGCGAGGATACCGCAGACAATGTTGCCAATCGGGCCGGCTATGGCGACGGCCGCCATTTTCCCAGGTCCAATAGCCGTGCGCACATGGACGGGCTTGGCTCCCCCCATCATCATCCCGGCAACGAGCATCATGACCGACGGGAGAATGATTGTGAAAGGTAGGCTAATGTGCTTAAAGGTAAAAGGCGTTGTTCTCGGCCTTATGGCCTCCGAACGGTCCCCCAGCCGCCACGCCACCCATGCATGGCCAGCCTCGTGGACACAGGACGTGATCACAAGCATGGCCAAGGTCCAGCCAAGCATTTCCAGTCGTAGCCCAAAATCACCCAAAATGCGCCCTCAGGGTCTCAAGAATTGGTCAAGTTCCGGCCATGATAGCAGCAACAATTCCTCGGCTCCAACGAGAACCGGAGCCGCTGTCGCAAACCCAAGCAAAGATAGAAGTTTCGATCGCAACAGACTCCTTGCCGCTGTCCCGGCGGACAACTTATAATCAACAGCACTGAGATGATATGTTGTGGCCTGTGACCTCGTGTCGGGAGTCGGTTCGGCCGGCCCATTGGCCT
>JAJRYU010000430.1 GCA_024275615.1 Planctomycetota bacterium | reverse complement strand
GCCGATTCCGCGGCTGGCGCCAGTAATGACGGCAATTTTGTCTTTAAGTCTGAGATCCATGTGAATTCTCCTCGATCGCAGCTTCTGCTGGCTTCTCAGTCGAGATCTTCGACCTTGTCAAAATTTGTGCAGACCTTCTCTCGGTCGATCTTCCGCATGAGTCCAGAAAGAACGGTTCCTGGACCAAGTTCTATAAAAGTGTCAACTCCGTCTTCAATCATGGCACCCATGGCATTTTTCCAAAGTACAGGTTCGACAACTTGACGTTCAAGGGCGCTGCGGATCTCCTTGGCTTTTGTCATGAATGCCCCGGTGACGTTGCCAGCAACAGGGAATACGGGATCCTGAAGATCCATGGCGTCCAAAGCCGCCTTGAGTTTGACCGCAGCGGACGCCATCAAGGGACTGTGAAAAGCACCGGCTACTTTCAGGGGAATAGCTCGCCTAATGCCATGACTCTTGGCAATCTCTGGGACCCTGGCACAAGCCGTCTTGGTGCCGGAAAGAACAATTTGACCAGGTGACAGGAGATTGGCCACAACGAGGACGTCATCCCCTGCGGCCTGGTCGGCGACTCGTTTTGCCTGTTCAAGGTCAGCACCCACAAGTGAGACCATGCCACTTGGCGGTTCGTCAGAAGCTTCCTGCATCGCCTCCCCGCGAAGAGCAACAAGCTTGAGCCCTTCTTCGAAGGAAAATACCTCGGCAAAATGTAAGGCCGTATATTCTCCCAACGACAGACCAGCGGTGCAGTTAATGTCGCTCTTGTTGAGTTTCCCTTCGGCTTGCAAGACCACAGCTATTGCCGAGCTCGCTAAGTAAATCGCTGGTTGACAATAGCGTGTCTGCGTGAGGTCTTCATCCGGACCATGAAGAATGATCTTACCGAGGTCATAACCCAACGTTTCGTTAGCCCGATCAAATAGCTCGCGGGCGACTTCAAACTTCTCGACGAAGTCCGCAGCCATGCCAACCTTTTGAGCTCCTTGGCCCGGAAACAACAGTGCGGTCTTGCTCATGATGATGCTTCTTTCCTACCAACGAATTACGGCCTGGCCCCATCCAAGGCCAGCGCCAAAAGCGATGAAGCTGATGAGCTCCCCTTCCTTCACTCGTCCCGCAGCCCGCGCCTCATCAAAAGCAATGGGTATGGATGCCGCCGAGGTATTGGAGTACTTTTCAAGATTGACGAAGATGCGATCCATATCGAAATCGAGGCGTTTCAGTGCCGACTGGATGATTCGCAGATTGACCTGGTGAGGCACGATCAAACCGATGTCATTCATGGTAATGCCCAGAGTTGCCACTTGCTCTCTTACCAAGGCGCGAAACTTGCTGACCGCAAACTTGAAGACATCGTTGCCGTGAAGAGCCATCAGATGGTTCCCGGTCTCCAAGTCCTCATGAGTGATTGGTTTCTTGCTGCCACCAGCAGCTCGAGAAATAGCTTCCCACTGTTTGCCGTCCATACCGGAAGAAGAGCAGAGGATCTCACCTCGTGGGTGATCCGCTTTGAGAATCGCTGCTCCTGCACCGTCACCAAAAAGGATCGCCGAGCCACGATCCTTGAAGTTCATCATGCTACTGAGGACCTCTGCACCGATGACCATCACGGAATCCACCACACCAGCAGCGATCATGCCGTTTGCTGACATGAGTGCAGAAAGCCAGCCGGTGCAAGCATTGTTG
>JAJRYU010000429.1 GCA_024275615.1 Planctomycetota bacterium | reverse complement strand
CGAGAATTCGGGCGGGCCTCACACGCTGAAGTACGGTTCCACGGTTGGTCATGTTCTCGGTCTCACTGTCGTCTTAGAAGACGGCGAGGTCGTTGAACTCGGCGGAGTTTGTGGATCAACGCGGGGCTACGACTTAGTTGGAGCTTTTGTGGGTTCGGAAGGCACCCTGGGTATCGTGACGCAGGCCATCGTTCGCCTGGTCCCAATCCCAGAAAAAATAGCAACCTTACTTGCTGTTTTTGACAGTTTGCCAGCCGCTTGCCGGGCCGTCTCCGACATGATTGCTGAAGGCGTCAACGCCTCCGCCATTGAAGCTTTGGACCAACTCACCATACGCGCCGTCGAAGCCAGCGTCTTCGCCGCCGGTTACCCCCAAGACGCAGCCGCGGTCGTCCTTGTTGAGCTGGACGGCCACCCAGCGGACGTGGACCACGACCAAGAATTGGTGCGACGCATATGCCAGCGCCATCACTGCCTGAGTTTTGAAGAAGCCGATGATCCCAAAAGGCGCAAGGAACTTTGGCGCGGACGCAAGGGAGCTTTCGGGGCCATGGGACGTATCGCCCCTGATCTCTACGTCATGGATTGCGTCGTGCCGCGCTCCAAGCTTGAGGAGGCTATCGTCGGCATCGCCGACATTTGCAAGAAACTTGATCTGAAACTGGCCAACGTGTTCCATGCAGGTGAAGGGAACTTGCATCCGAACATCAGCTATGACGGCCGCGATGAGCAAGAAGTCCAACGGGTTCTTTTGGCGGCGGAGGGTATCGTTGGCGTCTGCATCGACCTCGGTGGTTCGCTCTCCGGCGAACATGGCGTCGGCGTCGAAAAAATGGAGTTCATGCCTTTGGTCTTCGACCAGGAAGCCTTGGACCTGTTTCAAGAGTATCGCGATGCCTGGGGCCCTCAGGGCCTTCTCAACCCTGGAAAGATTTTGCCGACGCCCAGAGCTTGTACCGAGACCAAGGGTAATTTCAGCCTTCCAGAGGGGGCCGAAGCATGAGTGAGTTCGCTGGCCAGTTTATCCGTGTCCACAACGAGAAGGATTTGCAAGATCTCATTCGTGCCTGTCTCGTGGAAGGTACGCCCCTTGTTCCAACAAGCAACGATACCAAACCACCTCTATTGGCGGCAGAAACCGATCATTGCACGGTCAGCTTGGCGACAATGAACCAGGTCAACGACTATGCCGCCGACGATCTCACCATCACGGTAGGCGTTGGAGCAAAACTTGCTGACATCCAGAGAATCGTCGGGACAGCAGGGCAACGATTGACAGTGGAAGTGCCGACGCCGAAAAAACGGGCGGTCGGGTCAACGATTGGCATGGGCCACCAGGGTTTTCTCGGCACCACCTTGGGCTCACTAGCCGACCAAGTCTTGGGAATAAAGGCGATCTCCGGTGATGGGCGGCGCCTAGCTGGTGGCGGGCGCGTCGTCAAAAACGTAACGGGTTACGACTTCGTGCGATTGCTCTGTGGGAGTGCGGGAGGTCTGGGTATTGTCACCGAAGTAACGTTTCGACTCAGACCCAAGCCACCGATGGAGAAGACCTTTGTCTTGACGCCAGGTTCTTTGGGAAGAGCCGAGAGATTCGCCCAAGAACTCCGCTCATGGAGCCACGTCCTGACTGCGATCGTTGTTATTGATGGGACTGCTTTGCACCGTGACCAACCTGACCCACTCCTACTCATTCGAGGCGAAGGAAGCACCGGTTCGCTCAAGTCACTCGGGCAAAGGCTCAAGACGCTGGATTGCCCCGAAGAGGAGTTGGACAATGATGACAGCCGAAGGCTCTGGCAAGAAGTGAGGCAATTTCCTTCAAGCCAGAACTTCCATTTGGCCCTGCGACTTCCACCCAGTCAGGTCGGCCGTGTCCACAGCCATCTCACCCAAAATGGCAAGCAGAAGAACTGGGGATTTGTTGCTGACATGCAAAAGTCGGGAATCTCTTTCACCTTGAACGACGATGCCCCCATCGAAGATCGGTTGGAAAAATTGAACGTCAAGGTCTTGGAAGAACAAAACCATGTCAGCGCATCTTTGCCCGACGATCTCAGCGATCGCGAAGGCAGATGGGAACGTTTTCTTCATCCAGACAAAGGTGCCAGGAAGATCGGCGACCGCATCAAGATCGCTTTTGATCCAGGAGGGATCCTCTTGCCTCATCGACCTGTCGCGGGGAGTTTCTAAGTCATGGAAGATCGCTCCAAGGAACTGCTCCTCCGCTACGAGAAGACCCTTGATTGCATTCACTGTGGGCTCTGTTTATCCGCTTGTCCCACATATCTTCAATCCGGCAATGAAGCCGATGGCCCCCGTGGGCGCATATCGATGATGCGGGCCTTAGCGGAAGGCGAATTGAGTATTGAAGACGGCGTCAAAGAACCCATGGAGCTTTGCCTTCTGTGCCGGGCGTGTGAATCCACTTGTCCGTCTGCGGTCCAGTTCGGCACCATGATGGAGATCACCCGTCATGAGATTCACCGTCACAAAAAACAGGATTTCTTGGCCAGGGCATGTGAGCGTTTTATGCTCAAAAAAGTCCTTCCTAATCGTCGTCTCCTCGGAGTCTTCGCAACTCTGACCCGTTGCTACTCAAGCTGGGGCATTTCTCGTGCTCTTCACTTCTTGGGGCTCCACCGACTCCTGCCAGGAACGCTTAGACGTATGGAATCGTCCATCCCCGATATTCCCAAGAAGAATGCACGTCGACCTTTGCCTTCATTTACACCCGCCGCTACGGAGAAGAAAAGGGGGCGAGTCGCTTTTCTTTCCGGTTG
>JAJRYU010000428.1 GCA_024275615.1 Planctomycetota bacterium | reverse complement strand
TAGTGAATCTGCATTCGGCTGAATCGGCATGAGAGGGCCACCAAATGCAGAAATCAGTCTCCACATCCTTATTGAGAGTAGTGGCCGATGCGACATCGGCTCATCCACAGATCAAAAGGAGTCGAATCATGCAGCCAAGGAATCAAGACCGAGGAAGTCAACCACTGGTAATGAGCGTCAACGAGCTTGCTCAAACCCTGGGCAAGTCGAGGAGCTGGATCTACCGAAGCCACCAAGCTGGGGTGATACCTAAGGGTTCGAGAATGGGACATGGACTCATTTGGCAACGAACTTTGATTCTGGATTGGATCGACAATGGCTGTCGATGCCAAAGGAGATTCACCAGTTAGGGCACGAACACCAGCGCGACTATTGACAAGGCAGATGGAGACTTTCACATGGGACTCAAACGACCCTATTATCAACGCCCAATCCCCGAAGACGCCGAGAAATCCATGCGCAAGGGCATTCAGTTCGCCAAGTACCGCGATTCCTCCGGCAAGACCAGAAGAACTCGATTGACTCGGGACGGGAAGAAACTCAGCCTGCAATCGAGTGTTTGGCATGCCCAATTCACTGACGCCGATGGTCGTAGGCAATCGATAAGTACCAAGTGTCGGGACAAGGAAGCGGCGCAGGCGGTTTACCGAAACATCCTACGCGATGTTGAACGGGCTAAGAGCGGGATTCTGACACCGGAGGAACAGACAGCATCGAGGACAATCGGCACAGCGATTCAGGAGATAGTGTCCGAGTACCTGGCGGCGCTTGCCAGGAAATTGGTGAGGGGCCGACCAGTCTCCGAGAAGCACCTGGACAACACAAAGAGAAACCTCAAACGAATCATCGAGGAGGCGAAAATCGAACAAGTTTCAGACCTAACTTTACGAATCCTTGAAACTTGGATCGTACGAAGAACAACGGAAGGTGATCTGGCACCCCGAACCGTTGGCGCAATCATCGCCAGTAGCAAAGCCCTTACTTCATGGTTGACAAGGGAAGGTCGGTTAGTCGCCGACCCCCTCAAGCGACTCCAGAAGCCTTCAGGCGAACCACGAGACCCAAGGCGGGCACTGAGTCCAAAGGAGCTTGCGAGCCTATTCAATGCAGCAATGAAGCGCCCTCTTGCGGAAAAGGGAAGAACTCGGATTCCGTTGCCCAAACAAGGCAGGCGATCTGCTTGGAGACTTGTCCCCGTGACGCCAGAGCACATGAGTCGATTTGAACGATTCGCGCGAGAACGGAACTTGCCTGTCGATGTCATCGCCGAACTCGAAGCCACAGGAAGGGAGCGAGCATTGGCCTACAGAATCTTGGTGGCAACCGGTTTGCGGACTGGTGAACTTAACTCGATGAAAGTATCAGACCTCGATGAGTCAGATCAGACACTGAGACTTCGCGCCAAGTTCGACAAAGGGGGAAAAGGGCGGCAAATCCCCATTCGCAGCGATCTCATGGCCGAATTGCTCGAATATCAACATGCTCGCCTTGAAGAACAGCGGCGGGAACTGCCGAGATTACTGAGATTGCCACCGGAAGAATGCCTGATCTACGTCCCTTCAGCCAACGTTTTTGAAGCTGATCGTGTGGCAGCTGGAATCCCGAAGACAGATGAGCGCGGTTATGTCGCTTGCCGCCATTCACTGCGGCATACTCATGCGACCTTGCACGCCAGGCGCGGCACCGCGATAGGAGTCGCTCAAGCTTCAATGCGTCACGTCGATATTCGCCAGACGACACAACGTTACACCGACAAATCCCAATTGGATGTTGCTTTGGCGGTCGAGGGCCTTGATATTCCTCCAGCATGGATTGGAGACGGACTTGCCGTCAATTCAACCAAGGACCACAATAACGAGATCGATGTTGCCCTCAAATCAGTCGTTGCCCTCATAACGAAGATGCCCAATGAGAATCACGACATATTGGAGCAAGTCGAGCAGATTCGAAATCGTCTCGCCATGAATCTGCCCAATTCTGGTTTTGCTTAGCGTCGGTTAGAGTTGCAACAATTGAGGGAAAGAAGATTGGGCTATGAATTCAAGAGGCCAAATATTGGCTATGCTCCCGGAGTTGGCCCTTGCCGCGGTCGTGCAATGCGTGCCTCAAAAGTGCCACTGGCTCTTGAAGATAGCTCCGGAACGGAAACTCCGTTGACAGAGAATTCAAATACTTGGTCAACTGTTCCGCGCACATAGAAACCATCGACGTGGGCCCTGACTTCTGCGCTGGTTTTCGAGTGTATTTCCTGTTGGATTGGTATTGATCGTTCAAGGTGAATGTTCTGGAGATCTGGAACAAGAGTCCCAGCCGGCAAAGTACATTCTTGAGAAAAACAGAGGATTGATGGCTTTTGACTATCATTAGAAAGGACTTGGTCCTTTCCAACCAAGAGCATCTTGTCTGCCTTCAATTGACGATTGAAGTCATCGACCATCCGCAAGCCAGCGACGATTTCGATTTCAACAAGGACGCCGCCTTGATGCTGGCGCATTGTTCCAGTCGTAATCGTATTGACAAGCTGCGTCATCAAAGGATTGTGGGGAGAGTACTTGTTTATGTCAATCCGGCCAGACTCAATTCGCGCGCCGAATGAAACCGGCGCCTGGACCGCGAAATGAGATTGAATATCTCGAATCAACTTTGCAAGGCCAGCTTGAAAGTCTTCGTGAATCCGTGCGTACTGAACATGTTCGAGAAGTTTTGGTGGAGTACACTCGCGGATCATCGCTGGTAGTAACTTCGTTCGTTTCTCCTTGATTCCATCACCAAATGCCGTTTGCCATTCTGTCTCAACCCAGCCTGACTCCGTTGCTCTTGGGCTCAAGAGGAGCACCACGAAGTCGGCATCTTGGAGCCCTTCACTAATCTTCCGGATGTTCGATTCACCAATGCGAATCTCCCACTCGTCCAACCAGACATCTGCACCGGACAGCTGGATTTGATTCGCAATCGTCTCTGCAATCGTCTTGTCTGTGTGTGAATATGAGATGAAAATTAGTGGCATTTCGTCCTAACCTCTCGCAAATTATGGAAGGGAATGATCCACAAGAACAGGTATATTCCACTGCCATTCTGATGAACTGTCGATGATCCCGGGGACAGAATCAGCCGCCGTGCCGAGATTTGCAAGCGCAAGAAATTCAACGCTGCAAATCCTGTGATCATTACAAGACACGAAATGGCGAAACTCTTGCGACTTGGAACGTGGGAGCGTATGCCCTCGTACATACCACGAGACTTACCCCGACAACCGACACAGATCGCCACTTGTTGCGCCAGATTGGGACAAGGTGACTTCTGGGGATCTGGCGAGAATCAACACAGATTTGGCCTGCAGTAATGCACAAGGCCGCGATTCCCTGAGGAGTCGCGGCCTTGAAAAGAGCGGGTGGAGGGAATCGAACCCTCGTGATCAGCTTGGAAGGCTGGAGCTTTACCACTAAGCTACACCCGCTTGGGTGCGCAATCGTGTCCAAGGTTAGCCTCT
>JAJRYU010000427.1 GCA_024275615.1 Planctomycetota bacterium | reverse complement strand
CTGAGAACTTGGGGAGATTCACTTTTCCAAGACCTCCGGCCCTAAGGAGGTACGGACATTGAGAATCTCGACCTCAGACCCTGAAGCAATCTGCTCCAGGTTGTCGAGAACAATTTCACGTCCTTCAGCATGCGGATCTTTGCTGAGGGCCACATCGGGCAAGAATTGGTCAATCTTGAGTCTGAGGCCTTCGACCTGAGCAGATCTTCCAGCATGCCCTTCCTTCAAGACCAACACTTCGTCATCGAGAAAAGCCGTTCGCGGTAGAACGAAAACACCCCGGCGGAGGGGTCCTTCGATGGTTGCCCTCAAAAATGCTCCGGGAGGAGGAGCGGCTTTCTCAGCTGTTGCTTCAATGACGACAAATACTTGAAAAGTACGGTCATCGACTTGCAGTTGCGGGGCTATGCGTGCGATTGTGGTTGACCATGAACTGCGGCTGTCATTCGTCGTTTCAACTTTGACCTCTGCACCGACTTGAACATCGCCAAACGCCGAAGCTGGCAATGCCACAGGCACTTCCACTCGATTCGGATCCAAGATGCGAAAAAGTTCCGTACCTGGGGCCATGAGTGCTCCAGGCTGTACGAGCCGACTTTCGATGACGCCGTCATAGGGAGCGCGAAGTTGACAACGAGCCATGTCTCTTTCTGCTCGTTTGATATCGACAAGCGTTGATTTCATCGTCGAAGAAATTTGCGTCGTGGTTATTCGCCCCAAATGCAGAGCGTTCTCGATCTTGAGAGCGGCAAGTTCAACTGCCTTCGTCGCGCGTCGTTGGCGATCCACTTCATCCGGTGACGCCACATCGTTCTTGTACATTTGGATGCGACGTTCTAGTTCGGCCAACGACAGCTCTAGCTCAGCCCTAGCAACGGCCAATTGGGTTTCGAGACTGAGAATGTCAGATTCTTGGTGTTTGAGCTGAGCTTGGTTCTGTTCCAAGGTCGCCTGTTTCCGAGCCAGCGTTTCTCGATAGTCGCTTTCGTCGATTTCGACGAGCACAACACCTTTTCTAACTCGCGCCCCGGCTTCGAGTTCAGGTGCTACTTTGAGAACGACACCTTGCACCTCCGATGAAACAACTGTCCGAAGCATGGCGCGGCAGCGGCCGTAACCGCGGAGGATCTCCCGGTAGTCCTGCTTTTTGAGTCTAAGCACGTCCACACGGGTGAGAGGAGGGGCCATCGCACCTCGCTCTGCTGGCTTGGAGAGGGACTTTAGTTTCAAAAGCCCAGCAATACCAAGAGCAAGCAAGATGATAAACAAGAACACGGAGATGACGATCCGTGCGATACCCGTGGACCGATCATTCATTGTGCTGCCTTCATCATTCACCCGACTCCTATTTGGTTCATGAGGTCGTGTTTGATCGCGGTCGTGGGGCTCGTCACTTCTTTCGCCGGACTCAACGGTCTTGCATAGCCTTCTGCATCATCTTCAGGCGTTCATCGTAGGCGCGGGACAGAGCACGGCGGCGGAGCATGCCCAACAACTTGTGTTTGTCATTAGGATCAACAACAGGCAATTCGTCAATGTTTTTCAAATTGAATCGTTGCAATGCGACATGGAGATCGTCATCCGGTGAGATCGAAATGATTGTCGTAGTCATGAGATCCGCGGCGACGGCTAACTCGTGCAAGGTATCGTCATAGATAAACGAACGGATGTCATGGGCCGAGAAGATCCCGACGAATCGATCGTCAGCGTCAACAACCGGAAAATAGTCCGCATGAGTATTGGCAACGATGCGAACAACCTCGCGCAACGGAGTGCCAATCTTGACGAACTGAAACGCTCGATCCTCCATGACATCCTTAACCAAGATATCCTGAAGAAGAGGCACCATAAACTCACCTTTGTGAGCTGGAGAATGGGCGCGATTAAGAACTTGCTTGCGATATAGGGTCCAGGGTGAACAACAAACAAAAGTGATTGCGCAAACCCACATGGCCGGCATCAACAGCTCATAGGAGCCAGTCATTTCGCTCACCATGATTATGGTTGAAATCGGTGTCCGCGCCGAACCAGCGAAGAAACCACACATGCCAACAACGACAAAAGCCGAAGGATGCTCGATGAAGCCCATTTGTTGGCACATCAGCCCAACGGCGCCGCCGATACCCCCCCCGACAACCATCGCCGGTCCGAAAACACCACCGCTGCCGCCGGAGGAAATAGTGAACGCCGTCGTTAGGATCTTGAACAGGGCGACAAGTATGAGGATCTGAACACCACTCCACCCGGAGATACTGCCGTCCAATGCTTGTTGTAGCAGTCCATACCCAAAGGAAAGTACCGCTAGGGCATTGTTGTCGCCTGTTGCTTTCCAAAGGCCAACAGCAATGAGTCCGGTCAAGAGCCCTCCGATCGCTGGCGCTAGGGCCTTTGGGCCCTTGATACGTTCAAAAATACTCTCGGCACCATAGAAGACTTTGATGTTGAGCCAGATAACTGGCACAAGCACAACTGCCAGAATCGTATAGGGCACAAGATCGAAGAGATTGTCAAACGCAATGTCTGAAGGCACAAAGAACAAATGCCCAAAACTTCCGAACCAGCCGCAGAGGACACAGTAGGCCACCGCCGACGACAGGAACGATGGCAAAAGAACATCTGATTCAAATTCTGCGTCACGATAGAGAACTTCACTGGCGAAAAGAGCTCCCGCTAGGGGTGCTCTGAAAATGGCACCGACACCAGCCCCCATGCCTGCTGCCAACAAGATTCTCCGTTGGCGATCATCGAGGCCCAGCTTGGTAGCTAGGAAAGAACCAAATCACGCGCCGATTTGGGCAATAGGTCCTTCTCTTCCACCGCTACCGCCCGTTCCAAGGGTAATTGCTGTGGTAATAGATTTGACAAAAGGAACACGAGCGCGAACAGCACCACCTTTGTGGTGGTAAGCCTCGATGGCGGCGTCAGTGCCGTGCCCTTTCGCCTCAGGAGCATAGCGAAAGCAAATGAAACCGCTGACCAGGCCGCCAAGAGTTGGCGCAACAATCAATCCCCAAAGGACGATCTGCCGGGTTCCCTCAGAATGGAGAAGCTCAGCCTCACCGTGGGGCCCTGATGGAGCATAGCCGACAAGTTGGTCCATGATCAGGTGGAAGGCCCATTGGCTCAGGTATTCAAAGCCGACTGCGCCAGCGCCTGCCACAAAGCCCACGACAATCGCAAGCCCTGCCATGGTGCCAGCGCCTTTCCAAACAGCTCGTTTGGAATCTGTATGACTCGTCATTTTGGGGACCGGTTCTCTTTTGCAGTGGGGAGGGCCCTATTTTTCCGGCGGATCTTCGCCCGGCAAGGGTGTGCCGAATCGACCACGGAGGTCAGCGACCATCTCATCAACATCAGCCTGGATACCAGTCACCTTAACGATGCTCGCGTCTTCGTAGATCTGGAAGCGATCCGGGCGCTCTTTCGCCCATTGCCGGCAGGCGTCGACAACCTCGGTGCGAGACTCATCCGAATACTTTTTGAAGCTTTTGGTGTGCTTGACAACAGGTGCGTCAGACATGGAATCCTCCTTGAGCAGGTTTATAGCCCTGACCAAGCGGATCGACAAGCGCCTACAGGGACCGATTCGGGCAAATCAACAGGCGCTGGCTAGTCCCAGAACGGGTTCCTTGGATCTTCACCTAGGTCATCGACGTTCTTAGCATCGTCAATCTTCTTCTGAACCTCGCCAAATAGCTCATCCATGCGCTTTTCGCTGTCTTCCACTGATTTTTTGGCGATGTCAAATAGATCTTCCCTCTCCCCCTGCTTCGCTTTGACACGAGCCACAACGTCGTCAAACATTTCAGCCTTGTCTTTTTCCGGGGAATCGAGATCGATTTTTTTTCGATGGGAAAGCACTTTTTGCCGCGACACGTCGATTTCTAGCGCCCCGCCACATTCGGGGCATGTCACGTTTATTATTGATCTCATGCCCCTATCTTACCGCCTTGAGCCCCTTGACGACACTCTTGGGTCCATTTTGCTCTTGCGATGGCCACAGGGATGAGATCGGCAAGATCTCAAGATCGGAAACACAGCTGAAACAGCGGACCACTGGACGGAGGCGACGACTTCAGGCATAACCGAGCAGCCCATGAGTGAGCCCAATCGCAACAAAACGCCTTTCTTCCTGACGCTGCTGGGTGCCGTCATAGTCTTGCCGCTGGACCTCGTCCTGGCGCGAGCGATGGATTTGAGCACAACCACGATGGTTGTGCTCATGGTTGTCTCACTTGTAGGTGTTTTCTGGGTGAGTTTTGGCACTCTCTGTCACCGTCTGGAGTCATCCGCCATTTCATCCCGATTGCAGTTTGCCGCCGGTGTTGTCGCCATCTTGGGCGCTTTCGCCTTGGGAGGCCTGTCGTTGTTTATTGCCGATGTCGAACAGGATCGTTTCGTCTGGCATCACGACAAAGATTTTGGCGTCAATCACAATTGCTTCACTTGCTACACGACCGCTGCCTATGGCAATCGTGAAGGAGTCGGCAATGTCTATGACACCAAAACACTGAGCAAGCCGAAAGAAGCACCCCTGCTCAAGACGCTGGACAAGCGTTTTCGTATCGACGCCTATCCATATCCGCCGCAGTTCCTCGTCGTACAAAGAGCACTCCTTTCGGTGAGCGAAGATTTCTTTGTCCTAAGACGGATTTGGTTTCTCATCGTCGTATCGTTCTTCCTCATCATGATCGGTCTGATCACAACATGGGCCGGAGGTCTGCGGGAATATCCGGGCTTGCTCTTCTTGCCTGCTTTACTCATGGCTCCGTCAACGCTAACAGCCCTACAGATCCAAAACGTCCACCCCCTCGTCATCGCCGCGGCGCTCTTAGGCATGATCGCTCTTTCGCGAAATAAGAATATCTCAGGCTCATTGCTCTTGTCATTTGCCATCGTCTGCAAGATCTGGCCGGCTGTTCTCCTTGTACCGCTTCTTTTTGCTCACAAGTGGCGAGCCATCTTGAGCACGTGTCTGGCGATTCTGAGCTGGAGTTTGCTAGCTCTCGCTGTCCTCGG
>JAJRYU010000426.1 GCA_024275615.1 Planctomycetota bacterium | reverse complement strand
CTCAAGAAGAAGAATTCAGCCTTGAATTGAGGTTTCATGACAAAGCGGGTTTCTTCAAGACCTCCTTGAGTTGGCAACCAAGAAGATTCGGTAGCGACACGGTCGCCTATTTCGTTCTTGCTCAAGATACGGCCTGGTTATTTCGCGGGGAGATTTCTCGGGTCACTAAGATCAACGAGAGCGGCAAGGTACCGACAATTTCCGCAATCGATTTTGCTAGCGAAGTCCCTCAGATCAAGATCTTGCAGTCGGATTCAACTGTGGTCTCCTTGAGTGGGCCAGAACTCATGATCCGGTTTCAAGACCCGAATCCCTGTCCCTGGTATCGCGTGCGTATCTTTTTCGACCCGAAAGAACAAACTTGGACGCTGCCACGCAAACAGCTCAAAAATGAAGATGGGACCTTGTCCATGCGCCTCTCCCAACGAGGATATTTCAAAACCGAACCTGCGATTTCTTGGTCAGCCTTTCGCGCCGGTGCGCTGCAGGCGTTAGATGATTCGGGAACCAGGGAATTCAAGTTGCGCTACAGCATTGAAGGCCTCCGTGGGCAAATCTCTGCCAATGCCTCGGCCCAAACGAAATCAAGAATCAGCACACTCATCATTCGACGTTAGCAGGCGGTAGAGGAAAGCCTTGCCGTTCGAGGACGTACGATCTTCCTCAGTCGACGCGAACGAACTTGCCATGGGTGAGTTCAGCGACCTCTCGCATGAACTGCGCTGCGGCGTTGGCTTGACCACGAGGGGCAAATGACACGAGCAGAGGATGCCACTTCACCAGAGCCACGGTGTTGATAATGAGGCCGCGGCGGATATTTCTTTGCCGAATCCACGCCAAAAGAGCTTCCGGTTCGGTGATTCCCCCGCGGCTGGGTTCACCATCTGACAACAAATAGATCGTGTCAATTTCGTCTTGCTTCTTGAACGCGGATTTTAGGGCACCAAAGGTGTTGGTGCCGCCGGCGGCGACGAGACGGTTCACCCACTTCTTGGCGTACCTGCGATTGCGAGCTGTCGCCGGGATCAACTTCCCCGTACTCATGACTGCATTGCCCGTGGAAAAGACAAGAATGTTGAAGCGCATGTCGGGTTTCAATTTGTCGATGACACGAGTCAATTCGGTCTTCGCCATGTCAAGTCGGTCCGGATCATCTTGTATGCCGCCAAATCTCATGGACTGAGAGATGTCGAGAATAAACAAGATGCGGTCCGAGTGGATCTGAACGCCGTAATAATTCGCCCCGTAGCGCCCTTCACCTCCGGGGATGACGTCTGATTCTTCTCCAGGAAGCCCAAGCTTTTTTCCTTGGATGAGCTTCTCCTTGGCCACGAGCCACCAAGACTCCCACGCTCCTATTGTCTCCCCAATCTCCAACTTTGTGAGATTGAGTAGCGCCTCAAAAATGGCGTGGCGATTACGCCGTCCTTCTTTGCGCAGTCGCGGGATTAGGTCACCGCAAACTTCGACGTCACCGACAATTCCCATCGATTTCGCCGCCTCTTCCCGCACCCGAGGATGGCGATCAATGAGCAATTCAGTCAGTCCATCTCGTGCGTGGGGACGATCAGCTAAGCGCCCAAGAGCCCAAGCGGCAGCCTGACGGACTAAAGAATCCTTGTGCCGTCGGACGCGAATGAAGGCGTCCATGATCTCCAAATGCAAATTGCCTGCGGCACGAATCGCCTCGGCGACGACCCGAGGATCGGTATCAAGAAATAACGCGGTAATCGTCTCACGATAATGCGCTGCCCTTCGTTTCATCTCCAATCTCTTGAGAAGCGCCAAGCTTGTTGCGGCCACCCTTCGAATGCGCTTGGCACGGTGGCTGAGACCACGACGGAGAAGACGGTCAAGTGCGACTCCACTCTCAATTTCGGAAAAAGCAAGTGCTGCCCACTCGGCACGCATGTCACGCCGCCCACTTCCAGCGCGCACGAAGGCGAGGAGGTCGTCCACACCGTTCGAGGTATGCAAAACCTGACCCAACGTCGCCAACGTCAACTTGCGAAAGGCGTAGCTCCTGTCGTCAGAAAAGCGCACGACCAAAGAAAGGAGAAAACGCTCTCGATCGCGCTCAGCCTTGGGATAATTCTTTAGGTCGAATTTGGTGAATCCATGGACTTGCTTCTGGAGGGCGCGAACACTGTCATCTGATGTGTTTGACAGCCGAGAAGCCACCAGGGTTTTCAGCTGTTGATACTCTCGAAGATCTCCATCTTCACTTTGGGCGTGTATGAACCCGGCGGTGAAGAAACAGAAGATCGCGACTAACGATGACTGGCGTAGAGTTCTTTGTTCTTTTTCCACCAACTGCTCCACGCTTTCACTGTGGATGGCAACGAAGCCCCGCTGAGCCGCCCAAGGGCTGTGCCAACGATGTTTCTTTGGCGATTGACAGAAACAACAGCAACATCCAAAACCAAGCCATCGAGAACGACGTCGACCACGGGATCAGCAATGAAAGCCGTCTGGGCAACTTCGACGTCATAGTCTTTAACATAGGCGATTTGGGTGAGCTGCGAAAAATTGCTGCGAGCGGACCGGACGTCCCCTGTCGCTTTCATCGCTCTTACGAGGGCTGGAATGGCTTTTTTGTCACCCAGACGACCCAAGGCCCAAGCAGCGTTCATACGGATAGCATCGTTGTTCCCCTTCTTGAGAAGGGCACGGGCAAAGAGTCGATAGGTTCGGCCCCTGTCGTGTTTCTTTAGAGATTGAAGGGCTACCATCCGAACCTGCCAAGTCGTGTCACTCAGGACCGTTTTGTAGAGTGTCTTTACGCGCCGTACGGCCTCGGCACGAACGAGGGCTTGAACTCCAACCCAGCGCTGAGATTTGCTGCCGCGCTCGGCGTTCTTGACGGCTTCGTTCACCTGGGCATCCATGGGCAAGGCTTTGAGCTGTTCAACAGCCATGGCAGATTTCACCCACCCCGCCCTCTTGAGTGCACGATAGGTTAGATCTGTCTGTGTCCGTTTCCAGCGGCCTTTTTCTTTTGGATGAGGGTTCTTCTTTGTGATGCGGTAATTCGGTGCGTCCTTAACCACAACGCTCCACGCGTACTTGTTGAGCGGATCTTTCTCCAAGATCCTCTCCAAGTGTTGAACCAATCCAGAGGTCAGACCTTGAGAGCGACACCAGCGCGCGAGTTTTTCGTCAGCTTTAGGATCCTTCTTCGAAAATCGGTTCTTTTCCTGCGCATAACGTAGTTTCACCGATTTTGCTGGCATCTCGGAGAGGACGTCTTTTTCTGCGACGATACGAATCCCAAATGGCGTCTTGTATTCCAACTTGCCTCGGCTTTTCTTGACGCGCTGCCCTTCGAATCGCTCCGCGCTCCTGAGTGTGACGATGACATCGCCACCGGAGAGCCCAAGTTCCGCGTTCACAAGGGTAGCTTGAGGCGCCGTGAGTAAGATCGCCAAGATAATCACAACAAGGCTCTGACGGACCATGGGCATTCTCCGCGTAAGGGCTACCGACTCCAGATCAAGGATGGACGGGAGGCCATGATGTCTCAACCTTTTTCCGGAACTCCACAAATCCCTGAGCGATTCCGCACACGAAACCGGTATAAGAGTGAGAAAGACATTGGCGTAGCTGTAGATCAGTCAATCTTCGGTCACAGTTGTGCGACCCAAAGTTTTTCGAGCGCTGAGAGGTCACGGCCCATGACACGGAGCAGAGCACTATTGGCTGCCATCCCTTTTCCCATTCGCCTTAAGACACTCACCAAGCGGGACATGCCGTATTCGCGCTCCAAGAATCCAACGAAGGACAGGCTCTGGGAATAAGCCAAACGTACAGTCTTCCTGTCTTTCAAAGTGGCAAAAGAAGCCGAAAGTAACTGAAACTTCTTGAGCGTTTCTCTCTCTTTCGCCCCGCGCAAAAATGGAGAATCGGCTTCGGCATCAATCCCCTCCATCCGCTGCGCAAGCCCTTCATTCAGCCAAGCTGGGACCCGGCGGGCAATCTTGCTGACAGCAAAATGGGTGTACTCGTGAATGAGCGTCGAGCGAATCGGAATACGCGACCTCTCAAAATTCCGGATCGGCACGCGGATCTTGCCATCAAAAATTCCAGCGGCCCAACCTTGCGCCCTAGTCGCGCCACGAAATTCTCGATCGACATACAACACAGCCGTGAGAGATTCGTTGGGGTAAAGACGCAATTCTGATCCCACCTTGCTGTAGGCATCTTCCAACATCTTCAGGATTTCATTGGCGATGCTTCGATTCTGAGCATCACTGAATTTGCAAATGAAATGAGTTGACCGCAAAGTCTGCATTTTGCTTTCGACTTTCAACTCACGTTCGGCTTTGGCAATCATGGGTCCAAGGTGCTTTTGCCGCTGTGGTGCAACCTTGATCGCGGCCTTCCACGACTTGATTGCCTTGGGCAAGCGCTCAGCCTTGTAGTGAATCATGCCAAGGAATTCGTGGGCGACACCGAGCTTGGAGTTCGCGCGAAGAGCGTCATTGAGGAAGGTTGTCGCTGATGCCATGTATCCGCGCCGAAAGGCCAAGACCCCTTCGTAGGCCGTGATCAGAGGGTTCTTCGGGCCGGTTCGTTTGGCTTCGAGTATCAGCCGATCAGCGCCAGCAAAGTCCCTCACCGACATGACTTTTGAGGCTTTTCCCAAAAGAGCAGTCACCAGATTCTTGGTAAAAACAGGCTCGACTTCTTGCCTGGCGATCTTCCGTAGATCACAAGCACGGCGCAGTTTCTTGATCGCCCCGTCGTAGTCGCCTTTTTTCAGCAATGCGACGGCAGCATTGTTGAGAGTGACAGAGGGATCCGGTTTCGATTCCGGCTCTTCTTGCCCCAACAAGAAGGATGTGAGCAAAAAGAAGATCACAAGATTTCGCATTTTCTTTCTTGCTCCCTGTTTAAGAACGGGCGGCCACCCGTCACTCCACCATGGGGTCGACATCAATCGACTTGACTCACTTACCCCCTGGTAGGCGATTTCATGCATGGGCCCCACGAGGCTATCAACGTCGCCGCTTGCGCCCGCGCGACCCCGATCTACGTTTCGACGAAACCGGAGCCCTTGACTCCTTCTTTTTTTCGCCAGCGGAAAAAGGCCGCCCGAGTTCGAGGTCTCCCTGGGAGGCCGACAGCGGATTTTGGTTCAAGGTCTTCTTACCACGAATCTGCTCCTCGATGTCCTCAATCAGCTCATTTGGGGCTTGGTAGCGAATCTCTTTGTCGGTCGCCATCATCTTTTGCACGAAGTAATGCATGTGTGGCGAGAGATGGGCGAGATTGGAAGAGCTCAAGCTCTCAAAAAACCTCTTGCCCATGATTTCTTGCTCATTGTCACCGGAAAAAGGAGTCACGCCTACCACCAGGTGATAAAGAGTCACGCCTAGGGCATAAATGTCCGAACGCACATCGGCTTGGTTGGCGTCCAAGGCCTGTTCCGGAGCTATATACTCCACCGTCCCCACAGTAAGGCCTTCGGCATCCTCTTCGCCTTCGGCACTTGCCAACCCCAGATCGCACAATTTAATGGTGTTGTCCGGCGTGATGAGGATATTGCCAGGTTTGATGTCGCGATGCACAACACCGTGACCATACATGCAAGTCAAAGCCCGAGCGATCTGGAGAATGACGTAGAGAGCTGCGTCCTCGGCCATAGGTCCGTGAGCATCAATGAGCTCAAGCAATTCTGAACCAGGTACGAGTTCCATAGCAAAGGCGAAAAGTCCGTCAGCTTCCTCTAGGGCGTAACCCTTGACGATATTGGCATCTTCAAAGGTCATCAGCAGTTCGGCCTCGCGCTTGAAGCGCTTGAGAGCCGTCTCGCTGCGGGCCAAATGAGGCTTGAGGACCTTAAGAGCAACGATCTTGCCTAAGGTTTCCGACTTGGCGCGGTAGACTTGGCTCATCCCACCAGAGCCCAAACACGATTCAATCACATAATTGGGAATGAGATTGGCCGGGGGGTTCTCTGGCTTGAGCAGGAAAAGAGCCTCTCTTTTCGACAGCCAGCCTTTTTTGATGCAGATTTGGGGGATGGTGACTTCCTTCCCCTTCTCCAACAGATCTGCTTGAGTCTTGAGGACGGATTGCATCAACTCTTGGTCGATGTAGCCATCCATCACTAATCGAGCCGCAAAACGCATGTCATCTTCGTCACGAGGTTTCAAGAAAGTGGTCTCCGGCCATGCGGCTTATCTTAGTTACAGCAGGATCTTAGCAAAGCAGGGCGATATGCCGCGAATTCGACCGAAACAGTCTCACTGAAGATCGTTATGGGTCCTATTTTATCTCAAACGAGACATCTCCGCGGGCTGGATCTTGCCGGGAGTGACCAAAAGTGTTTTTTGCCAAGGTTTTGTGATCAATGAGCCGATCAAAGGAGCGGGAAACAAGACTGATTAGGGGAGATTCCGCGGATGATTCACAGCGACTTCAACCTCGTCCTGAAGTACTGCGAAGTCCTCGACGAATTCATCAAGATCCGGGTTTATTCTGAAGAAGAAGCGCGGCAACTGATCAAGAAAGCGTCAAGCAGCGACAAGGCAGGGTTCCAACAAGAAGTTATTCGCGTCTGCATCGCAGACTACAACGAAAACGTCTTGCCACGAATCAAGGAACTCGACGAAGCAACCGGGATCATTGATATCGAAGAGATGCTCTATTTGCTCTGTGTCGATGTCAACCCGCCACTTGACATCCACCAAGTGAGCGTCCAAATGAGTTCTGACGAAGTCGAAACCGAACAAGATCCACGCCTTGCAGCTCGGTTGAAGCAAAAAAACAAGAAGAACCTCAGACGCATCGCCAGCATGGAAGACCAGATCTGCAAGGAAGTGATCGGTCAAGCCCATGCCGTCAAGTCCGTTTGCCAGTCGATCAAAAAATCCGTCGTCGGTATGCGCGACATTGAAAAACCAATAGGCGCCTATCTGTTTGCAGGCCAGCCCGGCGTTGGCAAGACTGAACTTGCCAAGTCCATCGCGAACTACCTCTATGGCAGTCAAAGCCGCTTGATTCGGGTGGATTGTTCCGAATATGCTCTCCCCCACGAATACGCCAAGCTCATCGGATCGCCTCCCGGGTACATTGGCCACAATGAAGGTGGCTATCTCACGGAAGCCGCAAAAGAACTGAAGGACTTCGTCGTTCTCTTTGACGAGATAGACAAAGCTCACTCCAAGATGCACAACATCTTGCTGCAGTTGCTCGATGAAGGCATGGTCACAGATAGTAAGGGCTTCAAAGTGTCCTTCCGCAACGCCTTGGTTCTCATGACCAGCAACCTCGGCGTCAAGGAAGTTGAAGAGGCACGCAGCGCTTTAGGTTTCCACCAAGGCCGCGGTGAGAAGATCCCTTACGAATTGATGCGCAACGAGATCAATGACGCCCTCAAGAAGGCGTTTCGGCCGGAATTCCTCAATCGCCTCGACGAAGTCATCGTCTTCAATACGCTGACATTGGAAGACAGCATTCAAATCGTTCAAAAGATGATGGCCGAATTGGAAATCATCGCCGAACGTGCAGGCTTGAGAGTAAAGTCGACCGAGAATCTGAATCGCCACATCGCCGAGGAAGGATTCAAGGATGAATGGGGCGCTCGCGAGATCCGCAGGACGATCAAACGACTGATTGAAAACCCTCTTACTGAACTCATCTTGAACGAGACCGTTGAGGAAGGCGATATCATCCTCATGGACGTTGAAAACGGTGAGATTTCCTTCAATCGCATCGAGATTGAAGCCGAATCGGAGGTTGAACAGCCGGTGTAAAGCCGCTCTTGACGCCGAGCAAAGCTCAGCGCCTGAAGCATGAGGACGGTTACTTGAGTTTGGCGATTGCTGCGAGGACGGCTTCAGCGTCAAGGTGAATGGCAAAGACCTGCTCTTCGTCACGATCAAGGACTTCGATATCAGGGATATTCGTCTCGACAGCGACGCGTGAATACATGTTGCCCTTACGCTTTACGCTCACCAGAATTCGATAGGTGCCCGGCGCTGCCAATAAGTGTACGCCGTTTTCGACTCTTCTTTGCGTGGCAAACAAATCAACTTTCTTGGCCACTGGAAAGCAACTTAGCTCAATATCCTTCGGCACCATGCGGTCAAGATTGTGGTTGATTCTCACAGGAATCCCCGTCTTCATCTTGATGCGGACGACACCCTCCTTGACGTCATGAATGGTCGTTGTGCGAAAACCACTCGCGGCAAGATGCATGTCAAATGTTTCGACTGGCATGAGATAGAAACGATCGGGCTTGCGCAAATAGAAACCCGCTTGTCGCTCGCGAGTTCCTGGCCGATTCATGGTGACCAAGATTTCTTGTGGATCCATCATCGAGGGCTCTTCAACAACAAGTTCAAGACGTGTGGCAATGTAGGGGATTTCAACGTCACCAATCTCTTTCACTTTGCCAGGCTGGATTTCGACACCAGAGATCTCCCGCAAAGGACGGTTGCGCCAGTCGCGCAAATAAGCTCTGAATGTGTATGTTCCCCCCTCGAGCCATTTGATTTCAAAGAGCCCCTGTGCGTCGACAATAAGAGCACAGGACTCCGAGCCATCGTCGCTTTCTACGCTCGCAATGACGTCGTGTGGTGTAAAACCATTGGGCAAAATGAGCCGCCCTTTTGCTGCCCCAGCAGGTTGTAAGGCAAAAGACACCGTGGCATCTCCGACGTGGACGACTGCTTCTTGTCTTAGATATCCTTCCGCCATAGCAATCAGCTTGATCGCGTCGCCGCGGCGTTCGCCGATGGCTCGAAACTTCCCACCGTCATTCGAATGGAATCGGCCGAAGATTTCCGGGGAGGTTCCTTCTGATTGGTTTTCATTGATGCTGCCAAAGTCACTGACGATCAGAGCCTGAGGGATGAGATCTCCGTCTTGATTCGTCACGATCCCAGACGCCAGGAAAGTGGATTCGTGGAGACGCACTTCACCCAAATCCATCGTGGCAGTCAAATCTCTTGGGGCAAACCCAAGACGTGCGCTGGCAGGCCCACGCAAGGCGGTCTCTTCTCTTTCGAAAATGAATCGGTATCTCTTGATGGCATCGTCCGCGGGCAGATGCAGGTTTTCAGTGTGCTTGAAAGAACCCTGCTCATCGGTCCGAATCACCACGAGAGACTGTGTTTCTGACTTCCAAGGTGAGCGACTGGCCACAACACGAAGTGTGAGTGTCTCGTTCGCCAGTGCTTTTTCGTCTGGACCAACCAAGCGCCCAGACACCGAGAAATCGCCCTCATGCCGTTGCCCGTCAATCCTGCCAAACGAGCCGGGTTTCTGTTGGTCGTCGCCAGAGCTGCAGCCCCAGCCAAAAGCTCCAAGCAAAAGTCCAACCAATATGATGTAGATGACCACCTTGCTCAAGACGAGCACTCCTGGCGCGAAATATGGGAACCAGACACCTGACTCTGCAATTTTGCCTCTTTCGCAACTCGACGTCCATACAATTTGCACAAATGGCTGCGGAATATCCCCCACCAATACCCTGACGTATGGTCATCGCCGTCGAAGTCGTTCCGTTGCCGCTTCTAAGTCATTCACGCTCATACGTAATGAGAACGTCTGATCACTGGCGGAATCCAAGACCAGGATATCCCCCGAGGCCACAGGCAAACGCGTGGTTCTACGGCGATTCTTGAGAGTGCTCAAGGTCGCAGACATGCGATAACTTCCCGGCGAATGAAAGGGTTGAGTAAAATTGCGGCCAATGTTCTTCAACCAAAACGGTCCAGTTCCCAAGTTGGGGTCGACGAAGAACTCGACAACGTAACCCTTAGGAACATCCTGTGGATTCGCGAATACAAAGTGGACAGGAATCCCAGGGGTTAGCCGAAGAGGTGTCTTGCCCCCGGTGACATTTCGCAATGTCGTCTGCCGATAACCATCCGCCGTAAGTTGCAATTCACAAGTTTGCGCCGAGACAAAAATCGTCTCTCGCCCACGAGTCATCAAGATGCGTCGCAGTTCCTTGCCACTTGTTTGATCACGGACGACAACAAAGACCCCGCCTTTGATTTTTTTGGGTTCTTCCAAGACCATCTCAATGCGGATACCTTCGAACTGGATGAAGACCTCCCCCATGTCTTTGGTTTCACCACTTCCCACGATGATCGATTTTCTTGAGAGCAACTCCTTGCGGTCCGACTTATTGCCGTAAACCGTCAAGTTGTAAGTCCCAGGTCTAAGGTCATCAGCGCGAAAAAGACCGTTATCCCAAACCAAGCATCGGTGCCGGTTGGCGGACCCTTCCTCGTGCAAGAAAGCAACGAGACCTCCGGAGTGACTGCCATTAGCCAGAACAAAACGTCCCTTGACGGTTGCCGGGTGATCGAGGTAGATCGTGACGCCAGCAGCCCCGTTTCTGACCTGTTCGGCCTTGGAGATATACCCCTCTGCCGTCACCATGACGCGAAACCATGGCGCCACCAAATCACCATAGGCCGAAAACCGTCCGAAACGATCCGCCACCAGGCGCCCGAGGAAGAGTCCGACCGGAGAGAGTTTGATTCTCGCTCCAAGAACGGGCACACCATTAACATCCAAGACGAGTCCGCTTACCAGGCGATTGGGCTGGTGCAGTGTCACATCGCCAATGTCCAGATCTGCCAGGATGGGATCACTGGGAAGAGCCACGGTCGCCGTCATGGGGGTCACGACAAGGTTCTCACCCCGAGACAATGACAAAGAGCGAGATCGAACCTTCTTGGTGATGCGGAAATCGCTTTTCAGAACCAACTCGAATCGGCCGTCATGATCCGTACGCAAGGAGTTGTAATAAATCCCCGTGAACTTCTGCTTGCTTTCGATTCTTGTGGCAAAGCGGGCGTCGGCTATGGGTTTGCCTTCCGGGCCGACAATCCTGCCCCTGACGACAGATCGCCGTTTCTCAAATTGCAATGTTGCCTGCAAGTTTTCGCCAAATTGAGTCGGGCCATCAATGATCTTGGTGAACTTTTGAAGAGCAGACCCAGGCCCCATGACAGTTATTGACAGTTTGATACCGGTGGTAACGAAGGGGATTTGCAGCACGCCGGAATCGATTGATCCTTCAAAAAGAGAAAATTTCCAAGCATCATAGGGAATGACAAGTGCCGCCGTTTCTGCATTGAGTACGCGCACATGAATCCGGTCAGTGCAGAGACTACCATCGGTGTCCAGGATTTTGACCGTAAGAGACCCGGCCGGTTTCAGCTGCAAATCGACAACGTTTTTGGGTAGTTGATCTAACTCAAACTCAACTTCGGCGCGAGGTACGAGAACACCTTCGGCAGCGAGGTAAAAACGTTTCCCTTTAGGGAATTTGATGGTGTCGTTCACCGATGCGCCCATGGCATGCAGATGCGCCACACCCTTGCCGTCGGTTGTTCCCCGGGCAAGACTTTGATGCCAGCGTTGCCCCCTGTCCTTCTTGAGGTGCACGACACCAAATTCCACGCCGGCTCCAGAGACAGGGTTCCGTCGGGAGTCCAAAACGCGGGCGGCCAGATTGATCGTCTCTTGAAGTTCAATCTTGATTTCGGCAGGAGGCGGTGTGGGAATCGTGCCTCGGCCGAATTTCCCAGGTACGTAGGCTCCCACCACCCACGTCTCCTCGCTAAGTGGAATTCGGACCTCACCTGCCGCAGACGTCTGATAGTGCAAGCCGCGTGCTCTTGAGAAACCAAGAAAGTCCGTTTTGATTTCTCTTTTGCCATCAGCGGCCAGAAAAGGCCCCATCTCAAGAACACTCACGTCACAGTTGGCAACCGCCTTTTGGGTCTTTGCATTGACGACACGAACAAGCGTGCTGTTCTTCGCGTCCAGTTCTTGCGCTTGACCGAAATTGTTGATGGGAACATCCAGCCCCATGGGAATCTGTGGTTCTTTGCCCCCAAGTCCCCGCCTATCTGGCAAAGAACCTCGCCGGTGAGGCTCACTCCTTGTCGGTTCAGTAAACTCCACCTCAACCGTATCGAGATCGGCGTCCTCTTCAGGAGCGAGATAGATCCAACTCACGGCTACGACAGCGACCACGAACAGAAAAGCAAAGAGAACAAGTTTGTTCAAAATCAACTCCTAGGACGTTTCCTGGCGACCTTGCGGCCATCAACGGGCGCGACAACAGCTTCGACATGCCGATGTGATCCGGAATTCTCGTTTGACAACATCAATCCAGAGCCTGACTCTTCCCGCGGCACCAAAAAAGAACACAGCAAATACGGCAACGGCAACAGATCGTTTGGGTTTTGGTCACCGCTTCATCTTCTCCATGGCCTGCCTCATCGCTTCGGCCTTGAGGCTAACAGGAAATTCTTGAGTGTCATTCTGATCGCGAACATCAATCGTTCCTTGTGACACCATCACTTCCGCAGTTTGCATTCGGGTATCAGAAAAGCTCAGAGTACACGTAACCACGTAGAGACCTGGATTCTCAAAACGTAGAGTTTTCTTCTGCCACAGGTCACCGAGCCACACCGGCTCGTTTCCGCCAAGGGGTTTGACAAAGAACTGGGCAACGATACCGCGAGGTAAGCGAGGAAAACCATCAAATGCGAAACGTACAGGAATCCCTTTTTCGAAAGTCACTTGGACTCTCCCGCCCGTCACGTTTTTTAGGATGCTTTGGCGATAGTCAACAAGAGTCAGTCGCAGATCACAGTGACTCAGTGGTATGAAAAAATTCTCTCGATTTCGGTGCGCGACAAAGCGAGCCACCTCCTTAGATTCCCCTGGTCGGTGGACAGTGAGAAAAACCCCCTCGCTCGGCAAGACTAAAGGACTCAGCACATCAAGGTCGAGACGAAAACCCGAGCAGTTGATTTTCAAGTCGCCCAAGTCCCACTCGCCACCACCTGGAACAGAAACGAAGGGGATCTCATGGAGGACCGCTCCTTTGCCTTTTTGTGCCAGGACCTTGAGGTTGTAGCTGCCAGGACGAATATTTTCGAAAAGAAAAACACCGTCCGACTCGACAGTCGCCGTCTCGCCTCGGCGGCGGCTCTCCTGAGCCAGGACAACCCGGAGATCGCGAGGCCGAATACCGTTGCTAAGAACGAGACGCCCTCGCAAACCACCGAGTTTAACCGAAATGACCTCGATGTTTTTTTCTCCTTTCGCCACTGACATTTTCGTGCTCGCATATTCATGTCGAACGACACGCAAGTGGAACCTTGATTCTGCGCAATCACCGTGAATCGCAAAACGCCCGAAACGATCAGTCGACGTCCTCTGAATGCGCTGCTCCTTCCGGCGTTCTGGATCAGAGCTGGAGAATCCTGACACCGAACTTTGAAATATCGGCTTGCCGTTCTCCCCGATAACTCGCCCCGTCACCAAGAGCGGCCGCGATTCCAAGACGACATCGCCAAGATCAAGGTCTCTTGTGATCGGTCCATTGGGAAGCGCCACCGTTTTCGACAATCGAGGCGAAAGCCCTTTCGCTCGCCTTACGAAGAGGACAGAGCGGCTGCGAACTTTCCTGTCGGGTTGGAAGCGAGAACCCAGAATACCCCAGAATCGACCATTCTTGTCCGTTGCCGGTCTTGGATATTGGAAGCCTTTCAACTGAGGCGGTTGGTCAACAGAGGGAATCATCTCGATTTCGATGCTTGCACAAACCTCTCTTTTTTCGGTGACAATCCGACAAGTGAAGCGGAGATGTTTCTTTTCAAAAGGGACAACGACATCCACGACTTCGCCCGGAACTGAAGGCCCAACAACGTGAACACGCACGGGCTCAAATGGTGACACCGCCCCGCTTGTTCGTATCTTAAGGTCGAATTCAAATCCGCAAGTCACGTAAGGAACGAGAAGCTCTCCATTCAACACATGCGCGGAGTAGATACTCCGAAAAGGGTCCATGTCGAAACTAATAGCACCAGGCCACCCCAAGGTCGCGGTCAAGAAAACTGGCCATGCACAAGGCGAACCGTCAACATCCTGTACATGAATCCGGATCGCCCCTGTCGCCGGCAATCTCAGTTCAATGGTTTCCTCCGGAATTTTGTCTTTTGCGAATGTGTGGGCGACGCTGGGCGTCAGAAGCCCAACTACGCCAATGTGGACCCGACTGTGCGGATCTCTCGAATTCAGTCGGCTTGCGACGATTTCTAGATGTGCGATGCCATCGACATTTGTCTTGCTGCGAGCATGATCACTTAGGTTAGTTGCCCCATCACGCCCAATCACAATTCCATTCTGAAGCAAGAAACCAAGTGCGACCGCAACTCCAGATTGTGGCAGGCCCTCAGCATTGACGACTCGAACAT
>JAJRYU010000425.1 GCA_024275615.1 Planctomycetota bacterium | reverse complement strand
CCGCGCCGTCCGATTTGAACGCCGGTTTGAGCTTGGCCATCGCCGCCAGATCGGCGTTGTAGCGGATCGACTCGTCCTTATCAAAGACGAACTCGGGCTGTTTGCGGCTGCCCGGCACGGTGACCGGGGTGATCTGCTCGTCGAACCAGCCCTCTTTCTGTGCCCGCTCCGCCTTCTGATGGCTCTCGGCGGCAAACTGGTCCAACTCCTCCCGGCTCAGTTCGTATTTGTCCACCAGGTTTTCGGCGGTCAGTCCCATGGACAGGTCGGCGACCGGGTCGTGGGCGTCGCTCCAACCGTCCTCGATGGTCACCGGGCCCATGCGGAACCCCTGCCAGCGATGGCCCATGAGCAGGTGGGGGATGGTGGACATGCTCTCCATGCCGCCACATAGCACCACCTTGGCCTGATCCACCTGGATGAGCTGGGTGGCCATGCTCACCGCCTTCATCCCCGCCGGGCAGGCTTTGTTGATGGTGACGCCGGGCACCAAGGGGCCAGCGCCGCCCTTGGCCGCGGCGGTCTTGGCTGGGTTGACGTGGTTGCCCGCCTGACGGCAGGAACCAATGATCGCATCGTCGAGTTCTTCCCCAGAGACGTTGGCCCTCCGGAGCGCTTCTCGGACCGGGAACGCCGCCAAGTCATAGGTCTTCATGTCCTTCAGGGTGCCGCCGAACTTCCCCATCGGTGTTCGAACCGCGCTTGCGAATACGATATCACTGAGTTGACGCACGTCGTTCCTCCTGTGTTAGACCACCCCATGGGCAGGCAGCAGCCAGCCCGGGTTCAAGTTGTTGACTTTCTCAAGAAGATCGGGGAAATTTCAGCGCTTCGATCAATACGTATGCTGCTTGCAGGGCCTCTGTTGGGCAAAGAGGAAAACACTCCTTGCAGTTCCAACACTCCTTGGCAGCGATTTCAGGTACAAAACAAATCTCTTTGCTTGGACCTCTCCCGACAAAGCCAACAGCATTCTTCTTCTTAACCTCTGAGCAATATCGTACGCATAGACCGCAATGGATACAAAACGAAGCTTCTTTATCAAATCGATCTTTATCCGCTTCATACTCTCTTGCCAAAGGTTGAAGACATGATGCGTCGGGCGCGTGTGCCAAGTACAATTCCAAAATCATTTTTCGAATTCTGTCAATCTTCTCAGATCTCGTTCTAACTACAATGTTTTTTTCTACAGGGTAAATACAAGAAACAACAATCTTTGTCCAACCACGAACTTCTACTTCAACGACACAAATCCTGCAACCCCCAAAAGGCTGTAACTCCTCACGGTGGCAGAGTGTTGGTATCGAAATCCCAGCACTTTTAGCCGCCGCAAGGAGCGTCATCCCCTCCTTTGCCCTAACTTCTTTACCGTCAATCTGCAAAAGGATATCACTCATTTTTCTTTGCTCTTCCTGACTATCGTTCTTCGTTCTTCCGGAATAGGAGGGGGGACAGGTTGGCCTGAAATCTTCCTCACTGCTCCGAAGCGTGACGGACAAACTTCATAGCCAGTTCCACAATTGGTACACTTGCCTTGGTCAATGATGTGGATTTTATTCTGCCCACCATGAATTGCGTCGGCAGGACACTTCTTAAAGCAAATCATACATGCCTGGCACTTATCAGGATCAATATGGAACGCGATCAGTTCCTTGCAGGAAAGCGCCGGACACCGCT
>JAJRYU010000034.1 GCA_024275615.1 Planctomycetota bacterium | reverse complement strand
GTGCAATAGCCCACTGCCAATTCCGACTTGTTACCTGTTGACAACAGCAGAGAATGAAATTTATTGGCTAGCGCCATGAGGTACATGCCTCGGATCCGAGGTTGGATGTTCTCTTCGGTGACGTCAGGGGCATGGTCCACAAAATGTGGCGTCAGTGCTTTCAATGCGGCGTCGAAACTCTCACCGATGGGAATGACCTGAAATCGGATACCGAGGTTCTTGGCTATTTCTTGGGCATCATCGTGGCTCATTTGAGCGGAATACATGGAAGGCATGCTTACACCGAGCACGTTGTCTTTCCCTAGCGCTTCTACGGCCAAGGCTGCTGTGAGTGCCGAGTCGATTCCGCCAGATAGACCCAAGACGGCGGACTGAAAACCGGTCTTCTTGGCGTAGTCCCTAATGCCCAGAACTAACGCCCGGCGAAGCTCTTCAATCTCCACTATCCCTGCGACGGACGCTCCTCCGGAATCTCTTGTTTCAAATGTCACCAAGTCTTCTTCGAAGCTCTTCGCCCGGGCAAGTTCCCTACCGTGCTGATCGACGGCCAAGGACGTACCATCGAAAATGATCTCGTCGTTCCCGCCAACAAGGTTGCAGAGTGCAAATGAAACGCCGAGTTGATTGGCGCGTTCCTTCAGAAGTCGAGAGCGTTGGTCTATCTTGCCGACAGCGAATGGTGACGCAGATAAGTTGAGAATGAGTTCCGCTCCGGCCGCCACAAGTTCGCTGGCTGGATCTCCATGGTAAATCGGCATACCAGGGTCACTGCCAACGTTTCCCCATATGTCTTCACAGATCGTGACGCCGATGTGTACCCCGTCCAATTCGAATGGATGTGAGGGCTCTCCGGAAACGAAATACCTGGCTTCATCAAAGACGTCGTAATTCGGCAGGTTCCTTTTTTGTGCCAGGACACGACATTGCCCTTTGTCAATTAGAGTTGCCGTATTGAGGAGTTTGCGGCCACTGCTTGGTTGCGGCAGTGCGACGCTGCCAAAAAGAACGGCAATTCCTGATGGAATCTCGGTGGTGAGCTTTTTTTCGGCCGCCTCTATGCCGCGAAGAAAAGACCTCAAGAACAAAATGTCACGGGGACAATATCCGCAAAGCGACAACTCGGGAAAGACAACCAGCCTCGCTCCGCTCCTTTGAGCACGCTCGATGGCAGCAAGCATGAGTTTTGCGTTGCGGGGAACGTCTCCCTGCGAGGTGTTAATTTGAGCTAAGGCGATCAGCATAGTTTTCTTCGTAAGTCTTTGTGCCTCCGTTGTATGAGTCCCGCCCGCGCGAAACAAACAGCTTCTCTCAATCGTGCCACCATACTGGCGTGAACCCTCTTGCTTGCGTTCCTTGTCGTTTGCTTCGCTCCGGGGCAGATTAAAGGAAGGGAAATGCTATCTGCCACATGATTAGTGCTTTCAGAACAAGAGCTTGAAGCGGCGGTGGCATATTTGTCGGCGACGAAATCCGCATGTGTTGTTACCCGTTGGAAACGTTGTTCCTCTGCCGTAACGATTAAGCACTCCACACTCGGGACATTCGCCCGCACGGGCTTGGCGCCCCTCACTGGGTAGTTCGTAAACCACATAGGCATAATCAGTTAGCTCGACTATCTCAAGTGAAGTGTTGGCCAACTCGTTTGGCACCCCTCTTGCTGCTTGTGAGGCAATGGAAACTGGATCACCGGGCTGCTTGAGTGGCCTTAAATTCAGTCAGAGTGTAATCCTGAACCGTTCAGGATTTCCAGAGATCGGTAGTCTCTCTCATTTCGGGAGGTATCCAGTATGAAGAGAATCGCATTCCTTGCCTCATTCATGGGCATATTCTTACTCGTCGCGAGCATCGCCTACGCTCACGGCGGCAGTTATTCAGGCCCGGCCGGTGGTGGTACCGGTGGCGGCTTTGCGCCTTCCGGCGGTGGTACTCCCGGCCCAGGACCTGGTCCTGCAGGCGGTGGTACCGGTGGCGGTGGCAGCCCTGGTGGTGGTGGCACAACCGGTGGTGGCTCGACAGGACCTGGCGGAGGTGGCTCTTCAGGCCCTCCCGGTGGCGTGCCCGGTGGTGGCGCCCCCGGTGGTGGCGGAGCTGTTCCTGGTGCTGGTGGCGTGACCGGCGGACGCAAGCCACCAAAAACAGACGCAAATTTGACTTGGGCTGGCTGGTGGTTCTTCAATGACGACCGTTACCTCAACTTGAAGGCGACAATTCGCAACGAGAAGAACGAGACCGAAAACGCTGACCTTTTCACTGGTGCTTCGGATCAAACCGAAGAAATCACCACAGTTAATGCGAAGATGATTCGTGAGAAGATCAATCCAGTCTTGAAGTACGCTCTTAAAGATGGTTTCTATGATACCCGCGCTGCGGCTTTGATCGCTTTGGGAAAGACCGGCAGCCCTGATGCTCTGGAAGATCTCAAATCCTTGATGGACGATGAGAACAAGTTTGTTCGCGAATCTTCTTTCTTGGCCATGGGTATCCTTGGCAACAAGGAAGCCATTCCTCAGCTAATCGAAGTCATGACTGATTCGAAAGCGGGTCGCAAGCTTGTTGGGCGTAAGAACGGCGTTCTCAATAGAACACGTGCGTTTGCTGCTTTGGCTATTGGCCTGATCGGCTCGCGCCACGCAGACCTTTCTGACACCCAGGCTGTTTCAGCTCTTCTTGACCAGATGAACGCCAAGGAAGGCGCTCAACGTGACATCCAAGTCGGCCCTATCGTCGCCTTGGGTATCATGCGCTGCAAAGAAGCTGTTCCTGATCTGATCAAGTTCTTCAAGACGAAGAGCAACAACGCTGTCGTCCGGTCGTATGTCGCAACTTCGTTGGGCAAGATCGGCGATCCCGCTGCCGTGAAGGTTTTGCTTAAGGGACTGAAAGACAAGCAGAATGCTGTGACTCAATCCTGTGCTATGGCATTGGGCCTCTTGGCCAAGCCTGACAATGTGGACGTCGTCAAAGGCCTTCAGAAACTTGTCAAGAGTTCGCCTGATTTGGGCGCCAAGAACTTTGCCATCATTTCGATGGGTGAGATCGGCGGCCAAGCAAACTTGAGTGAGCTCATTCGCATGGCCAGAAAAGGCAACCTTTTCATGCGCACATTCTCTTCTATGGCTCTTGCCGTTTACATGGACAAGAACAAAGCAGATCCTGAGCGTGTTAATGTTTGCAAGCGTCTTCACAAGTATTTCAAGAGCGAGAAGAATCTCGACGTTCGCGGCGCGAATGCCATTGCCTTGGGTATCATGCGATACACCGAGGCTGGCGAAGATATCTTGAATGACCTCAAAAAGGGTGGCCAGGCTGAGCTTCGCTCACATCTGTGCATCGCTTTGGGTCTTATGGATTATGATGCCGCGATCAAGGAAGTTCGGGAGACTGTCACGGACAAGGGCAACATCGAATTGCGTCGCAACGCGGCCATTGCTTTGGGTCTTTTGGGTGACAAGGGAGCTTTGAAGGTTTTGGAAGAAGAGATGAGTAACTCGGCCCGCAGTAAGGCCGTCCATGGTGCCGTGACCCAGGGTCTTGGTTTCATTGGCGATGTCAGCGCTGTCCCGATTCTTGTCAAGTTCGTCCGTGATCGTCAGGAGTACCAGAATGTGACGCGCGCTTTCGCAGCAGTCGCACTCGGTCTTTTGGGCGACAAGGACAACATTCCTGTTCTTTCGAAGATCTCGATGTACAACAACTACCTGCAACGCACAGATGCGTTGAAAGAGGTTCTTACTATTCTGTAAGGCTTTTTCTTCAGGTTGAATTCAGAAGTGGCTCCAATCGTTGATGATTGGAGCCACTTTTTTGCCTCTACTTCGATACGCCCACCAACACACAGTCGCATGCGTCTATTGCGTTACCTCTGGGGAACAACACTGCCCCATTGCCGTTGCATGTTTTCTTGCCGACTGTTCTTCCCCACGACATTTTACCATTGCATGAAGATTGTGAAATGCGTCAGACGATCTCTCTCCCCCAGTTCGGGCACTTTGACAGGGTGCCATGATTCACGACTTGTTTGTTTGGCACTACCCTTGCGATTCACCTTGAGTCCATCGCCGTGGCGCAAGCCACATTCCTGTCAAGCGAAGCAACCAACGAGAGTTTCGTGCTTTGCGAATCTCATTGAGTTTCTTCTCTTGAATGAAGAGGTTAAGTAATGAAAAAAATCATCAGCCTTGCTCTTATCATGGGTGTCTTTTTGGCTGTAGCCAGCATGGCGTACGCTCATGGCGGCAACTATACGGGACCTGCTGGTTCGGGATCGCCCGGGGGTTATGCACCTAACGGTGGCGGTACCACTGAACCTGGCAGGACGGGACCTGCGGGGGGTGGAACAGATTCAGGAAATGGCACAAATCCAGGGGGTGGCCTCGGGAGCACCGGCGGGGACACTGGTCCTGGAGGGGCCGCACCCGGACCTGGTGGCGGCGGAGGAGCACCCGGAGGAGGTGGCGTTCCAGGTGCCGGAGGTTCAACAGGTGGAGCCCGCAAGAAAAGCAAATCTAATGTGAATCTAACTTGGGCAGCGTGGTGGTTCTTTAACGATGACCGCTTTCTCGATTTGAAAGCCAGGATCCGGCTTGAACGCAACGAAACTGTGAACGCCGATCTGTTTACCGGATCTGCAGACCAGACCGAACAGATTGTCTCTGTCAATGCGAAGATGATCCGGGAGAAGATCAACCCAGTTTTGAAGTACGCCTTGAAAGACACCTTCTATGACACCCGTGCTGCGGCGTTGATTGCTTTGGGCAAGACTGGCAACCCAGATTCACTGGCCGATCTAAAAACTCTCATGGACGATGGAAACAAGTTCGTTCGTGAATCTTCATTCTTGGGAATGGGCATTCTCGGTAACAAGGAAGCGATTCCTCTGCTCATAGAAGTCATGGAGGATTCGAGGCGTGGTCGTCAATTTGTTGGTCGCAAAAACGGCGTACTGAACAGAACGCGGGCCTTCGCGGCCTTGGCCATCGGTTTGATAGGTTCTCGTCACGCTGATCTTTCCGACACTCAAGCTGTCTCAGCGCTTCTCGATCAAATGAACGGCAAAGAAAAGGCTCATCGCGACACCCAGATTGGACCTATTGTGGCTTTGGGAGTTATGCGCTCCAAACAAGCGGTTCCAGCTCTGATCAAGTTCTTTCGTGACAAGAGCAACAACGCAGTGGCGCGGTCCTATGTGGCGACATCATTGGGCAAAATTGGTGATCCCGCCGCCGTCAAAGTCCTACTCAAAGGTCTGAGAGACAAGCAAAGCGCTGTGACTCAGTCTTGCGCGATAGCACTCGGGTCCTTGGCCAAGCCTAGTAATGCCGATGTCATCAAGGGTCTCCAAAGCATGCTCAAGAGTTCCCCTGACTTAGGCGCCAAGAACTTTGCGATTATCTCGATGGGTGAAATCGGCGGCTCGGCAAACCTAAATGAACTCATTCGCATGGCCAAAAGAGGTAACATCTTCATGCGTACGTTTTCGTCCATGGCTCTTGCGGTCTACATGGACAAAAATAAGTCAGATCCTGAGCGCGCCAACGTGTGCAAGCGACTGCACAAGTATTTCAAGAACGAAAAAAACCTTGACGTGCGTGGCGCCAATGCCATTGCTTTAGGAGTCATGCGATATACCGAAGCTGGCGAGGATATCTTGAATGATCTCAAAAGAGGAGGTCAGGCTGAGCTACGTTCTCACTTGTGCATTTCATTGGGGCTCATGGACTATGATGCGGCCATCGCAGAAGTGCGTGAGACGGTGACCGACAAGGGCAGCATTGAGTTGCGACGCAACGCTTCTATTGCCTTGGGCCTTATGGGTGACAAAGGAGCCTTGAAGGTCCTGGAGGAAGAGATGAGCAACTCAGCACGCAGTTTGGCTGTTCACGGAGCAATCACTCAAGGACTTGGATTTATCGGCGACGTCAGTGCGGTGCCGACTTTGGTGAAGTTCGTCCGCGATCGAAACGAATATCAAGATGCGACACGAGCGTTCTCCACCGTCGCTCTCGGTCTTCTTGGCGACAAGGATGATATTCCTGTCTTGAGTAGGATCGCTGCGAACAACAACTATTTGCAACGCACGAATGCCATTTCGGAGATCCTGAGTATTCTTTGAGCAGGCAAACCCAGCAACGTTCGAGTCTGACTCATTCATGACCTCAGGGCCGCCAGTGGCGATCATGAAACCATGAACGGGCCACGCTCGGGAACTTGGGCTCCTGTCGCATGGCAGGAGCCCATTTTCTGTGTGACGCAGGATGTCTCAGACTGTTTCGGATTGAGTTCAGTATTCGGGGCGGCGGTTGGCGTTGATGAAGACGCAGGCGCGACGAAAAAATGTCTTTTACTTCCCTTTTTGTCCCCTTCCGGCACATTTTGCGGCCTTCTGCGAAGACATGAGATTCATGATTGATCGTCATTATTTTTTCTTCCGCACCATCGGCGCAAAACAGCATCTCAGAGGGTGTTTGGCTGGATTTCTTGCGATCTTGCCCTCGGTGGTTTTGAAGCAAGCGAATCCGGCTTAGGATAGAAGCAGTCCCGCGAGGGGATGGTGTCGAATCGAAGATCAGTCATATTCCCACTTTGTGGCAGTTCTGGTCACAATCTTGGGACAAAACAAAGAGGTTGAGATGGGGAACGAGGTTCATCTGAATGTCGAAGGTCAGGACATCGTCCTGCCTGTGGTTGAGGGCACCGAGGACGAGAAGGGACTTGTCATTGCTAAACTCCGTGGCACCACGGGATATATCACCCTAGATCCGGGGTTCGTAAATACAGGCTCCTGTCAAAGTTCAATTTGTTTCGTCGATGGCGAGAATGGCATTCTCCGCTACCGAGGGTACCCAATTGAAGCTTTGGCCGAGGAGGCCAGCTTTCTTGAAGTCGCGCAACTTCTTTTTGATGGGGAATTGCCAGCGGCAGATTCACTCAAATCGTTCACCGAAGGAATCATGGCCACGAGTGCCATCCCGGAACAAATCTCTGGGTTGTGTGCGGCCGTTTCTGCGGACGGTCATCCCATGGCAGTCTTGGCTTCGTTGGTGACCGCGCTTTCAACCTATCGCGAAGGTCATCTTGATCCCAATGATACGGCTCAGCGCCAAGAAGAAGTGAGGAGACTATTGGGGCAATTCCCGACTCTCATCGCGGCTGCGTTCAGGTACTCAAAGGGTCTGGCGCCCGTTGCTCCTCGCCCGGAGCTGGATTACACAGCGAACTTCCTGCAAATGATGTTTGCCGATGAAAACGGCCACTACGATCTTGACAATGAAGTCGTTCAGGCTCTGAACAAGATTCTGATTTTGCATGCTGATCATGAGCAAAACTGCAGCACTTCTACCGTTCGTGTAGTTGGCTCGTCTGAAGCCAATCTTTACGCTTCCATTGTCGGTGGCATCTGCGCTCTTTGGGGCCCCCTCCACGGTGGAGCAAACCAAAAAGTCATCGAAATGCTTGAGTCTATTCAAGCCAGTGGCGAAGGTTGCAGCAAGTTTATCGAGAAGGTCAAGGACAAGGAGTCCGGCGTTCGCTTGATGGGCTTCGGTCACCGAGTGTACAAGAACTTCGATCCCCGGGC
>JAJRYU010000424.1 GCA_024275615.1 Planctomycetota bacterium | reverse complement strand
GCATGATCAAGAGGTTGGCAACCGCATCTTGTGTGAACGCAGTGAATGTTCTGAGGTGATCGAAGCTGGAGCCCCTTGTGGCACGACAGTTGAGATTCGCGATCTTTTCTACAACACACCTGCCAGGCGGAAATTCCTTAAGAGTGACAGCGCCGAAGTCGCTCGTACCAGTGAGGCGTTGACTCGACTGTGCTTGTCTCGGCCGGATATCAAGATTGATTTTCTTCACAACGGCCGCCGTGTCCTTTCCGTTGACGCAGCAAAAGGTGAAGAGGACCGACTCATCAAGTTCTTTGGCAAACAGCTCAAGGACAAGCTACTACCGATTTCTGCCGAGGTTCCAGGAATCACAGTTTCGGGTTTCATCGGCTTGCCAGAAACCGCTCGGCCCAGTTCGAACCGCCAGTATCTATTTGTGAACGAACGGTTCATACGTGACAAGAGCTTGGCCCATGCTGTGACGATGGGTTTCGAAGGATTCTTGATGGGGCGGCGTTATCCTGTCTTTTTCATCTATCTCGACGTAGATCCGAAGACTGTTGATGTCAACGTCCATCCGACCAAAGCCGAGGTCCGATTTCGCGACCGTAACGCAGTTTTTTCGGCGATTAAGCGGGCGGTCGGTTCTGCCCTTTCCGTCTCTCGGCCTATGGGAACGTTGAATTTCACCGCGGAATCGAGCGCACAACCGACTGCGGCCGGAACAACTGCAATGCCAGAACCAATCCCGGTTCTCAAGCAGACGCGGCATGAACGTGTAGCGGGCATGAAAGCCGAGCTTTTTCCAGAACTCGCAAACGAAGTGCGAGAATGTAGCCCCCAATCGGAGCTACCAACCTGGGAGCAAATCCAGGGAGTTCCCGCCACCGGTGGGACGCCGGTTGTTTCTGAATTTGGAAGTAAAGAAGCTCTGCCTTTGCGATTCATGCAGATCCACAAGTCCTACATCTTGGTGGAAGAACCGATGGGTTTCTACATCATAGATCAGCATGCTCTCCATGAACGTATGCTCTTTGAACAGATATGGAGTCGTGTCGAAGGCGGACTTGAGCAACAATCACAACGACTGCTCATCCCGGAGATCATCGAATTATCACCCGCGGAATTGGAGAAGTTTCGTGGTTTAAGAGATGAGCTTGCGGCGATAGGTTTTGTCCTGGCACCTTTTGGTGGTACGGCTATTGCCGTTGAAGAAGTTCCCCTCGAATTGGCAAAAAGCGCACCAGGCAAATTGGTGGAGACCTTGCTGCGTTCTGACGAATTTGACTTGGGTGGTGGCATTAAGAACTTGAAGAGAGACGTGGTAGCAACCATGGCTTGTCGAGCTGCAGTCAAGTTCAATGACCGTCTCAGTGATGCTCAAATACGCGAGTTACTCTTGTGGGAGCAGCGTAGTTCCGAATCCGCAGCTTGTCCTCACGGACGACCCACCCGAATTAGAGTCACCATGAAAGACCTGGAACGGCAGTTTCTTCGCAACGAGTGAGGTCAATTGTCGGCGCTAAACACTTTGTCGAAATCCTTGATGCCGTTGATGCGAATCTTGCTCATGCTGTTGGGAACAGTAATGACCATCACCTCTCTCTTGCCAATCGAGTAACGCATTCGCGTTGGAAAACGAATGGCCTCACCGGTCGGCAACTGTGATTTGGCGTAGACGGCCAATTCAAACTTCTCCGGGACCTGACGAGGTTTCCCCTGTGTATTCTTTTCAAAAAATGGGATAGCTGGGTCAATGACCTCCGCTTTCATGACTTCGGGTTTCGCATTTTTGGCTGTATTGATCCAAAGTTTCAGTTTTTGTCCACCAAGATTTTCGAACGCGATGATGGTTGCTGAATCGGACCCCATGGTCACCCGCTTGGGATTGCCAATCAGAACCCGACACTTCACATTACGATTGATGATGCGGAACGTACCGTCTATGGGCCTCATCTCGTTCAAGAAAAGTAACTGAAAAAGGCGCTTTGCCGCCCGCTTTTCCTCGACAATGCGTTTTCTATCTTTCTTGTCTGAGACGCTGATTGGGCGCTTGCCGTCGAAGCCAAAAATGCGGTCATCGAAATCGGAAACCAAAGTTGAGCGCCAGTCAGATAAGTCGGTATCAATAGTCCGGCGATAGGCGAATTGTCGTTTACCGCGGTCAGTGCGGAAAGCCCATTTTTGTAAGTACTTGCCTTCGACACGTTGGGCCGCCTTTTTCTCTGTGGCAGGAGTATTTACCAGGAACTCGAATTCGCCATCGAAACTGGTTACTGAGCCCCGGGGGAGTTTGCCCACTTGCCAAGAGATAGCTTTTTGCAGTAGTTTTCTTGCTTCGTTGTGTGTCGGGTCAGTCGTGGGCCGAGAGGTGGTCGAGGCAGTCTTGGTGCCGCGTGTTGTGGGCTGGGACGTCTGTGCCCACGTTCCCGGTGAAAAGGCCAAGACAAGGAATCCGAAGACAATCGACCGCATGTAAATCTCCTGTTTCATGAGGTCGTTTTAACACGTCCCGGGTCCCAGGGCTCGCGTAAAAGTAGCTTCCCATCTTAGTCCTGGATTTGAGCTTGATCCCTTGGTTGTTCCGGCGGGGACAGTTTGATCGAATCTGAGTGCTTACCGTGTTGATACGGCGAGAACGTCGTAAGTTGAATTCTAGCTTGGAGGTTTGTGACCAAATCTCCTGTCTTTCACGATTGGGCTCATCGCGGTAAACTCCTGCGGCGCATATTCGTATGAGTGTGCGTCTTCCTCGCGACAATGGCGAGGTATGGGGGAAGGTTGAGGATGACACGTCCTGACGCGTGGTGTCCTTCCCTTCAACAAACTCAGTGGCTGGGGACGGCCCCGGAAGACAGTAGTAAGCGAGCTCCAATACGTGACAAATGGCATAGACTTCGAATTCAAGTCGGCAACAATTCGTAAAGGAATCACACTCCTTCACCATCGTTCGTCCAAGTGGAAGACCGAAGTCATTAAGCTTGTATTCGTTGGCGACTTGCGCCAAAGGTTGGCAGAACGAGCCTTGGGCGCATATCTGTTGCGTCATGGTCACGGCAAGAAAAAGGGCATGGAGAATGTGTCGCGCTTCATGCAGGACCTTTTTGGTGCCAGTCTGAGTTCCTACGTGACGAAGTCCTTTGGACGACATCTCTTGGTGCTGCGCGGATCTGCCGTCGACGCTCGGTTTATTCCCGGCAAACTGGATCCTCTGGCTCGCCTCTTGAGTTACGTCAGTGAGCTTCTGAATGACCCATATTTGGCACGGAAGAACTTTGATGTTGAGGACTTCGTTCGAGAACAAAGAAATCTCCTCAGGGCCATCGCTGCTCAGTCGGACAACAAGAGTCAGTACGCCAATCAACGCATGATTGAAGAGATGTTTCCAGAGCATCCTTTTGGCCGGCCGGCTTTTGGCCGTCCTGAAGAGGTGGCAAGTTTGGTACCCCAAGCTGTCGCTAACGAAGTACAAAGGCTCGTGGACGAAGAGCCCCTTTTTATCTACGTCGTTTCACCACGGAAGACGAGCGACCTCAAGCGAGTTTTGAAGTCCGAGCTCAAAATCAAAGGGCGCTCGGAGATGAAACCCAGTCGGATCACGGTCCCGCCAATGAGGAGTCGTTTTCAGAGAATCGCCGAAGCGGAAGATCTGACGCAAGGACGTTTGTCGATGGGGTATCGCATTGAAGGTTATAAGCGCAAGACGGATGCTCACGCTGCGGTCTTGGGCGATATGCTCCTTGGCGGTGCTTCTTCTTCG
>JAJRYU010000423.1 GCA_024275615.1 Planctomycetota bacterium | reverse complement strand
TGCCAGCCAAATAGTCTTTGGTGTGGAAACGCTCCAATTCTGCCATGGACGCTGCGGGCGACGTAGGAATCACTTCGACTTGTCCTTGCCAGTCCCGCTGCAAGAATTCACGGTAGAATGCGGCAAAACGGTCGGCTGAATAGTAGTGCTTCCCTCCAGGCGCGGAGCCGTTCATGAAGCCATAAGCGGCCATGCCTGGATCTACCATCAAGATCGTCTTCTTCGTCATATTCCCAAACCGTTTACGTTTCAGCACGAACTCAGTAGGCTCGGCGGCATGATACAGGCTAATTGCAATCGGTGTGGAAAAATATGGCAGGTTCCCGACGCCAAGAAAGCCTACTCATGCAAAGAATGCGGCGGCCAAGTCAACACGGCCCTGGTTTGCCATCACTGTGAGGAGGGGAACCCGCCAGATTCGTTGTTCTGTGAAAAATGCGGTCAAGAGCTGGGCGTTGATTCAGTCCAAACCAATCAAGCGACAGAAGAGGATATTGATTTTCGTCTAGCAAAAAACGAGTTGGCCCGCTTGCGCCGGGCTGTTCACGCCGTGCGATCTTTTTACATCATCACGGCGGTCTTCTCAGCGTTTTTTGCAGTCATAGGTTTCTTACTGATGTTGACGAGCCCTGAACCAGGCGTCGTTTTGGCATTTCTTGTGACCCTTTGCGTCTTGATGGCCAACATTGCCGGTGCGCTCAGAGTCACCAAGGAGCCCTTCTTTTGGGCTCTTTCGATCGCATCCCTCAATACCATCGCCACCCTGCTCATACTTCCTGGCCGGGGATTCATCTTCCAAGTCGCCATCGTCACCATTGCTGTTGCTCTTTGGGCTTGTGTGTCAAAAGCCGGCCGCGCGCAGAAAATACTGGATGCTCACCCGAACCTCTCGTTGTCTCGCTCAGGCACGCGACCCAACGTTCAGCAAACTCACGTGGGTAAGTCACGGTTAGGCCGACAAGCCAAGAAAAAACGCAAGGAACTCCTGGTTCTCGGAGGTATCATTGCTGTTGTCCTTATCGTTGGCCTCCTCTTGGCCCTTCTTGTCACTGCGGACCCCACTGTTGACAAGAAGACTCAGGCCTTTGAAGAGGCGTGGCTTAAGAACGACACGATCGCTCTGAGTAACTTGTTTGCCCCAGAAAAAAGAGCAAAAGGTTCAAAGAACCTTGCCCGAACCATGCAGCGCCGTGGCTGGACAGAGCGGCCGCCAACCATCGGTGAGGCACAGATAGAAACAGAAGGAAAGAACCGCGCCTCCGTGACTTACAAGATTGGCAGTGGACAACTCATAACGCGGTGGAAACTCAGCACGAAGGGCCAGTGGCAATTGCTGTCCGTCGAAACAGCAGGTTTCGTTGCTCTTTCCGGTCCGGAGCAATCGATCGCTCGATTCAAGAGCACTTGGGAATCGGCGGACACAATTGGCTTGATCGACTCCTTCGCCCTAGAGCAAGCAGGCCGAGCAAGAAGAATCATCTCACGAGCATTTAGGCGCCCTGGCTGGCAGGACAATCCCCCCAAATTCCTGGACTACACCATAGACGTCTTACGTGACGAGAGAATTCGAGTGACATTTAGAATGCAGGGTTTCGAAATGCCCAGCACTTGGGAATGTCGCAGTCCGTTTTGGAAAATTGTCAGACTCAAGATTCCACGCCCATGACCATGATTCGCCTATGTCCAAAATGTCGGGCAGAACTGAGTCCCACCGCTCAATTCTGCCGAATCTGCGGCGCCCCTAGTCCGCAGCTCTTGCAGTACAAGGCCAAGGAGATCATCGGTGATCGCCGTGCAGACAGTCGGGCGACATGGGCCATCGCCATTATTTTTGCAGGCACCCTGGTTGGGCTCATTATTTCAACCACCCTGCCACTTGCTTCCGGATATTCCTGGGGTCGCCTGGCATTCTCGGTGGCCTTGGACCTGGGTTTCGGGTTGGGCGCAGCATGGCTATTGCGAGGCCGAGTTGCAATTGACTGCTTACTCCTACCCAGTCGTGGCAAGGATTTCTTCCTTGCCATACTCTTGGCGGCGATTTCTTTTTCTTTCAGCATCGCCTACGTTGGCGTCATCAATCGCTTCGCAAGTGGCGGAGCTGGGTCGGAAGTCATTCCTGCCCACTCGCGTCTCGTCTTTGTTGTTCTTGTTGTCATTCAGGCACCCTTGATTGAAGAGTGGTTGTGCCGCGGCATCATGTGGCAAGCCATGAGACAGGTCGCTGGTCCAACTCTGACAATTTTGTCGACAGCAATGCTCTTTGCTTTCTTGCACATCCTCGGGGGCGGTGGGTTCTTAGAACTACCCCACCGATTCGTGGCCGGGATCGCCTTCGGGATCTTGCGCTGGAAGACCAACAGCTTGTGGCCAAGCATTTTCGCCCACTTCCTCAACAATTTGGCAGCCGTGATTCTGATGTTCTCATAGAGCCGCTCACTTCTTTGCTGCGACCACCATCGGCTGCGACACGATTCAGTCTGCTTCACTAGGAGTCGGCCCGTAATCTCTTGACTAACTCCCAAGTTCCACAAGCCGCAAGTACATGCTTAATGGCGTGCCCACTCATGAGTCCGTTCAGCAGGTCCTCTACCCCGCGATCCCAATTCTCAAAGACCTTCGCCGCTGTGTAATAGACCAAGGCCCAAACAACATAGCGCTTGAGGCGTATCCGGTCGCCAGCGCATACGAGCATGAAGATCAGAGCCACCAAAGGGAAGAACTGAACCCAAGCGTAAAAGCGCAAGTCGTCTGTCTGTGCCCACACCACAACCGACAAGATTCCCGCAGCAATCAAGGGCCAAAGAAGCCTCTCCATCTTGTGACCAAGTACTTCAGCGCCCAAGGCGCAAAAGGCCGCCATAAAACTCACTGTCATGGGCAATCGATCCCACACCAATGTCTGATTGTTGGGGTCCAAGTGGTAGTAGGACGAACCAACGCCGACAAGAAATGTTCCCAGGCTGAATATGAGCCAGGCACATCTTTGCCCCATGGCTTTGTTCTTCAGGCAAAAACGCCATCCCAGCAAACCTACAGCAAGAAACGGAAGATTCGAAATGACGTTCCAAAAGTGAGGGATGGCAAATATCGTCTCTTTGTCGGCGAAATCGTGATAGCCAAGATCTTGGGGAATCGGTGCCGCACAGAAAATGCCTATGAGTGTGGATCCACCCAAAATAGCGAGCAGAAAACCAAGGCGTTTGTGCGTGAGACTCAATGCGTCCCCCTTCAAGGTTTCTTGAAACGAACGATGGAACAGTCAGATCGGGGATCGGCGTAGAGGACCACGGGCAAACGAGGGCCAACCTGCGGGTGGTTCATCAAGGACTGGGCCAAGAGTATGTAGTCATACTCTTTCAATTCCCGTGTCACTTCACGATCTACCCGGTACAACCATTTGTCGTGACGAATCTGACGATAATAATTCTGACTGGGTGCAAATCGAAAGGGAATTGAAACAACACGCAAGGGCCCCTTTTCCTGGCGCAGCTCTTCTAATTTCTCATAGGTTCTCTTGCTACCAGAATCCCAGGTCCACTCGGCGTATTCGAAAGCCCCAGCTTGACTCAACTGCAGGAAACTTATGGCCCCAAGAATTGCGGTGAGGAGGCCAAAGGCGATGCGTTGTATCCCTCTGCCACGCGCCAGCCAGAGCCAGGCCGAAGACCCGGACAATGACGCAAGAAAAACCAAATGCAAAGCAGTGCGCATCCGTGGCAAGGGAAGATCAGTGACGACATGGACCAAGCTTTGAATCAGCAAGGTTAAGCAAAACCCTAGGGCCGAAATTGCCATGAGAACAAAAGCGGGGTCGTTCATGCAATGCGCCCGCTCTCGCTTGGCGAGTTTGCTCGCAGAAAAGAGGGCCATGATCGCGACAAGGCCGACGAGAGTAAGGAGCAAGGCGCCGCCATAGTCTTCGACGATTTGCTCAAGAAATCCAGTACCCTGCACGGGATGATCTTCGCGGTCAATGTGGAGAAACCACAAAGAGGAAAGCCCTTTATTGGTGTCCATCCACCCCGATGTACCGTAGTAAAACAGCTCCTTTTTTACGTGACGCAAGACTGGGCCCAACACAACGGCAACGGCGATCAAGGCTGGAGTCACCGTATAGGCCCCGACGTCGATCAGGCTCTTTTTCAAATCGACCCCATGGACTCGCATGCTCATGCAATAGATCCAGAAAAAGACAACTCCCAGAGCGAAAGCTGCGAAACTGAAAGCCAGCATGAAGAGGGGAACGCTTGCCAAGGCAAGCCCAAGGCAAAACAAAGTCCAGGGTGAGCGCCTCCCCAAGGTCACCAAACGCGTCATGAGAAAAATGCACAGAGCCAAAGCGGCGATCCCTGGGCCATAACCTCGAGCGCAACAGAGAAAGTCGAGAATAAACGGATTGCTGATGAGAAAAACGAAAGCCAAGAAACTGCCGAAACCAAAACTCCCCTTTGGACTGCAAAACCGAAACGAGAGCAAAAAGAAAAATCCACAGGCAAGCAGAGCTGGTAAACGGAGAGTCACCTCGGAAGGCCAAAGTAAGTCGTTCGAAATCTTGGCGCAAATCGTGAACAAGACGTGGTTGTTGACGTAATAGGCATCATCGAGGACGGCCCAGGGTTGGGAGACCCAAATGGTATACGTCAAGGCTTCATCATGGGTAATACCTTGATGGCTTGCCCGCCAAACCTGGTGCCCCAAGGCCAATACGGCCAGGCAGATTGCCGCGAGAGCCCATCTCTTGCTGTGTTTTTTTCCGGCGTCTGGTGCCACGGAGGCCCCCTTTCTGCCGACACGGTTGCAAGGCAACGCGTTTTCGTCAAGCCAAGATTGCCCATTGCCTCATAGATTGGCGCCGACGATTCTTGAAGGACAGCCCACTGTTTTGGCATGGTCAAACCTATCAGGTTTGATTGACCGCCTTGAGGGGTCAGGGATGGTAAGATCGGCAACGTGAAAGAGACACACCCAAAGAACGTCAACTTGGAGCAAGAGCCATGAAGCAGTCGAGGATCTGGCTTGCACTCTTCATCGCGACGCTAGCTCTAGGGGTATTCTTGCGAACACAGGGTCTATCCTTCGGAGATCCCTCATCGGGTTGTCGACCTGACGAAGAATTTGTCGTCCGAGAAGCGGTCTACGTCATGTCCGGAGACCAGGTTCGTTTCTTTCAGTACCCACCCGCTTTGATCTACATGTTGTCGGGGTGGTTCGAAATCGCGACAGCTATGGATCTCTTGCCAACTGATCCCCAGGTCGCCTACACCATCAATCCCATGCCCTACCATCTGGCCGCGCGCTGGTTTTCCGTAATCCTGGGGAGTGCCACTTTGCTATTGGTGGGTCTCACGGCGCGTAAACTCGCAGACTGGCGCATGGCGACTATAGCGACCTTGGTGATAGCCACCTCTCCACTTCACAACTTGCACAGCCATTTCGCCACAGTGGACGTACCGGGCACTTTCTTCGTCACACTTAGTCTCTTCTTCGCTCTAACGGCAACTCCGGGAGCTCTTTGGCCCCTCCTGGCCTCTGCCCTTGCCGGGGGAGTCGCTGCGGGAACAAAATATCCCCTGGGTGTCGTGTCTGTGATCCCCCTTTTTATGGCCTTCCAGAATCCTCGCCGCCTGCGGGCACTCCTTGCTGTTTCATGCCTCACCCTCCTGGGGCTACTCGTGGCGGCACCGACATGGGTTTTCGAATTCACTCATGCTTGGCAAGGACTCTTGGCGGAAGCGAGGTCGCAAACCGAACGCCGGTCTTTGGTGAGTCTTGAGAGCATAGTCAGCCTTCATTGGCGACTTTCTCTTGTTGGTGGCTTTGGTGTCTTCAACATTGGCTTCGCACTCATTGGTCTTACTTATGCCGCGTATCAAAAAACGCGATTGGGCGTTTTGCTTATTTTGGCTGCCCTTATCTGTCTCATCAATTTCTTCATTGGAGTCCCCTTTGTCAGGTACTTTGTCCCTCTGACTCCGGTCATCGCCTTGGGTGTCGCTTCCCTCCCCTACGCTCTCAAGGGCAAGCAGAGGACCTGGATCCTGCTTGCTCTCCTAGTTGCGCAGTGGCCGATGCTGAGACAATCCTTGGCAACAGGCCGCATGTTGCAAGTGACGGACACCAGGGCCCAATTGTTGACCGCATTCGAAGACGGGACGTTGCCACGAAACCTCACAATCGTCAGGCCAGATTGGCCCTTCGATGTTTTTCCCTTGGCCCATGAAGTCCGTTTGCAGATGGCCTTTGAACACCAAGACCAGAACAAAGATGCCCGCGCCAAGTTCATGGCGGCCGTTGCTAAGAAGCTAGAACACCACCTTGATCTGTTGCGTGTGGTGGTCTTTGATAAGGAACAGCAGTCGACAAACAGACTCCAAGAGCTTCTGCTGAAGGGAGATTTCCTCTACATCGAACCACAGACTCCAGAGTTCACCAGCGCATGGCTGACTTTCCAATTTCAAAGACACGACGTCACGCCGATGCTAAGAAGCGCCGCCGCCTCCGGAAAAATCAAGATGACGGAGTTGCTCGATCTCGACCCGCGCAAGAACGGTAAATTCCCCGATTCATCCCACTACGGAGGATTCGACTATTGGTTCATACCAATGAAAAACCCGAGCCTCATTGAGAGGCCCGGGCCACGTATTCGAGTCTTTAGGATCTCTTCTGCCCAGTAGTTAACTGGCTACTCTTGAGCCGCCAGCTCGAAAGGCACGATCTTCCCCTCAATCGCCGAAGCGGCTACTGTGAGTGGACTGGCCAGATACATCTGACCTGGCCCAGAGCGTCCCGGGAAGTTTCGATTGATGGCTGAGATAGTGATCTGGTTCTTGTCTTTCGAAACCCCAGGCCCAGCATTGATGCAAGCGCCACAGGATGGTTCGATGATCTCAACTCCCATTTCGACGAAGAGCTGAGCGTAACCCTTCTCGATACAGTATTGCTTCACTTCTTGCGAGCCATACTGAATGTAGAACTTTACGTGATCGGCGACCTTCCGCCCCTCATCCTTGGCAGATTGAAGAACCCTGGCATACATGTCCATGTCTTCGACTTTACCCGCGGTACACGAGCCACCGTAAGCAATGTCGACCTTGACGCCCTCGGGTAGGTCTTCAATGTTGATGCCATTCCCAGGGTCGCCAGGTTGGGCGACCATTGGCTGGATCTTGGTGGCATCAATGGAAATCACTTTTTCATAGACCGCGCCTTCGTCGGAATAGAGTCCATTGACCAAAGCGCTGGCGTCGTCCATGTCCATACCACGATTGCGAACCATGTAGTCAGCTGTCTTTGCATCAGGGGCGATGATCCCGCTGAAAGCGCCCACTTCTGCCGCCATGTTGGTCATCGTGGCGCGCTCATCAATGTCCAGAGCTTCAACAGCTTCGCCACAGTATTCCAAGATCTTGCCGATCGCCTCTCCGGTCCGCACATATTCTTGTCGAAGAATTTCCAGCATGAAATCCTTGGCGGTCACTGTCGCCATGGGTTTGCCAGTGATTTCGATCTTCACGGTTCCGGGAACGGTCAGGCGTGCGTCTTTGGTCACCCAGCTATTGAAGACCGCCGTCGTCCCGACTCCAAACGCCAAGCAACCTAAGGCACCGCTGTGAGGTGTATGGCTATCAGAGCCAATTATGATCATCCCGGGTTCAGCGTAGCTCTGACTTACCTTACTGTGGCAAATGGCCTCACTGCCCTTGACTGGACCATCGATTTCACCATGCAAGGTAACACCTTGAGCAGCGGCAAATTTGCGCTGCTTCACTTCGAGCTGCTTGGCAACATCAAGCAAGCCCATCTTCTTGCGTTCAGCAGTCATGGCTTCATCAAGAAAAGTGAGATGGTCGCGGAAGAAGTAGATGCTCTCTGGCTCAACGACCTTTTCATCCTTGCCAACCAATTGTTCGAAGAAATCAGCAGCCATGGGCGTGACATACTCATGACTGAATCGAATGTCAGTGCGAACAAAACCTGAATCGCCCGGCTTAACAAAGGGCACACCGATTTGGTTTTGCGCTAAGTCGGCGACTAGGTGTCGCGCAATGATCTTTTCGCCCAGGGTGAGTGGGCGTTGCTCCGTTGTCACGGGCGGTACCGTCGCCTTGCCTTGCATGCGTGCGACGTTGTAGTTGAACAGACCGCCGAACTCGACAATTTGGCGGGAAATGTCATCAAGCCCCTTGGTAAAGGCACCCAACTCGATCTCTTCGCCTGCTCGAATCTTGTCAATAAGAGTGAAGTCGGTACTCGTCAAGATTCCAAGGTTGTGACAGTTTTCTCTGTAGATGCGCTCGATGTTCTCGGCAATGACAATCTTGATACCTGCGAGCATCTCAGCATAGGGGCTCTGCTCCCGGCTTGAGCCCTTGCCCCGTCGTTGACCAGAAACCGAGACTGAGAATTTCCCCTTCTTGACGGAGCTTCGGGTGATTGGAAATTCGCCGCCCGCTTGAAAACCCAAGTATGGGAATTCGCCCAGAGTGTCGTCAAAATAGTAGCAGATGTACGCTGGCGTGATTTCATCTGTCGAAATGTTGTTCCGCAGAGGCAATCCATGGGGCCAGGGCAAATCTTCCCCAGCGAGTTGACGGCGGACCGCTTCTGGATCGTCGACAAGGAAAAGAATCCTGTTGTCAATCGCCACGTTCTCACTGCGTCGCTCGACCGTTCGGGTCAAAAGACTCTCAATCATGCTAGCTCCCTTGAATCAATGAAAAACGTCGGCGCCTACATGAGGAGGTGGCCGACCTGGAATGAGTAGCAATAATGGCCAGCCAAGACAAGATCGATTCGTCTCCGAGCGCCTCAGATATTAGTACACAACATATTGGTACGCAATGACTTAAGCCATTCTTCCAACCAGATCCATGGGGTCTGGGGGCCAAGGATCCTGCTTTCCCCGCCGCTCGCCATCACTCGTCGGCGACCCTCAATTGCGACGTCACCAAAGACCAGGGCTACGAATCACTGCGGGTTTCTCTTATCCTCTCAACGAATTTGGAGATGACATGCATGGCTACCAATGACAGCAAGAATCAGGAATCAAGTGATGATGGGCTCACCATCATTCATGCTGACATCCGTCTAACACGACGCATCAGCTTGCTTCCGCCCATGGCCATGCGCCTATGGCAAGGTATGAAATTCGTTCTGCTGATCATCTCACTTGCTGGCATGCTCTTCGTCGTGATCCGCCCAGACGTAGAAGTGACTGAGATCCCTCGCTACGTCATGTGCTTGATTGTCATTTGGCAACTCTGGGAGCACCTTGTGGCACGCAGGCGCTACGGCGTATCTCATATTTTGGTGACGACCAAAGGCGTGTGCTTCACCGATGAGAACATTTATGTGCGCTGGGAGGAAATCGAAAGCTGGAAGAATGATGGCCGGTTACTACGCATGAAACCTAAACCGGGTTTTGGACCCCGCGGTTTCATGGCCCCTAGAGAATGCGACATTCCCCTGACCGATCGCAATCGAGAATTCCTCCTGGACATATTCAGGGAAAAGGTTGCGCGCTGGCGGCCTGACAAGAAGGCCTAATTCTCGGGGGTGAAGATTCCCTTCAAGAATCCAACAACACCTTTCTTCTCAGCTTCGCTCACCGGCTCCCTCAGAGCCGCTCTTACCTTCTCAATCGACTCAACAACTTCCTGACAGCTGGCGATACGATGGCGAGGTTTCTTGGCGATCATGCGAGCGATGAGCCGGGCAACAGGGGTTTCAACTTCGCTATTGATGCGAGTCGGGTTGACGGGATTTACCTTGATCGTATTGGCTAGTACTTCTGTAGCACGGCGCCCTTTGAAAGGTGTTGCACCAGTGACCAACTCGTAGAGAATGACACCCAGTGAAAAGATGTCCGCCCGGGCATCAATCTCTTCGCCACGGATCTGTTCCGGAGCACTGTACGAGGGTGTACCCAAGTAGGCACCCCGTACTGTCAATGCGACAGAAGCGTTGAGGTCCTTAGCGATACCAAAATCAAGCACTTTCACCTGGGCACCTTCATGGGTCAACATGATGTTCTCAGGTTTGAGGTCTCGGTGAATAACACCGCTGTCGTGAGCCACAGCCAAGCCACGAGCAGCGTCTTCGACAATGGACAAGGAGCGCTCAATGTCGATCGCACCTTCTTTTTTCATGATGTGGTAAAGATCGACGCCATCGACAAATTCACTGGCGATATAGAGCATGCCGCGAGCACGTCCCATGCCGTATACCCTGACAATGTTCGGATGCCGAAGTTTGGCAAACCGTGATCCTTCTCTGCGGAAACGGCTCAAGGTTTCCGCGTCGGAGCCCCCGTCGCTGTTTAGCACCTTGATGGCAACAGAGCGGCCCTTAGTTTCTTCCGTGGCTTCGAAGACCACGCCCATACCACCCTCCCCGACTCGGCGGATAATCGTATAGCGCTCGTCGGGGCCAATTTTCTCGCCGATCAATTCTTCCCAGGACTCAATTGGCATGGTCTTCCTCATCTCAATTCTTGATGACGATGAGTCTAATGAATCTACTTGGGTTTGTCGTGCTTGGCCCTCCTTAATCATGAGATTGTGGTCAATTGTGGTCACAGAGTGCGGGTGCAACCAAGACAAATAACCACAGCCCAATCGAAATCCTCCCTTGTCATCCAAGGTCAGTTGCGATTGGGCTGTGGCTATTGATCTGGTGCCAAGACCGCAGCAAGCGCGGTCAAACAACCATGGCGGTGGACGTTTTAGGCGCCGTCGTTACCGATGGCATCCACCGGACATTGCTCCATTGCATCCATACATGCAGCTTTTTCGTCGTCGTCCTCAGGTTGCTTGTAGACGATGTCATGATCACCGTCTTCTGCTTCCTTGAAGTTTTCCGGCGCTACGTCGACGCACAAAGAGCAAAGGATGCACTCCTTATCGACGTAGAATTCACCCGCGACGTTGTCTTCCCACTTCTCATCAAGGTTTGCCACTGCAAATCTCCCCAGTCCCCGCTCCTATTTTGAGATCGTTCGACGTGCGGGGGCGTCGAATCCATCCGATTATACGCCTGTCATGGACATTGGTACAAGATCCGTGACGTCCGAACATTTGTCGGCCACGAACTCGGCTTTCCTGAGGTTATTTACCTTCTCCCACCTCTTCCAGGATCTTGTCCAGATTCCCTTTGCCCAAGGGATGGGGAGGCAAGCTGGGGGTTGACGCCACTGGAAGCGGGTATTTTTCGACCTTCAAGTCAGTCTTCGACCAGGAAATCACAAGAAATGCCGGCTCTTGGTCACGTTCCCCCCCATTCATGAAAATTGGAGCCGCTACCGTCCCATCTTCTTCTGCCTCCTCGTCTGCGGAAATCGTCGGGAGTACGACAAGGGAGGCCACTTTCAAGACTTTGGCTCGATCCGAGAATCCAAGATCCTCGGCGCTGACAAAGATCGATCGATTCTGAATCTGACTCATCGGTTTTCTTCCCTTGAGGAACCATGAAACCGGGTCCTTGCCTGCTGCCAAAGCCAACTGAGCACCATCGAAACTAAGGGTGTAACGCTCCGGGCCGACGATGCGGCCTATTTGGGATCGTCCCGCAATTGGGAACGCGGCAAGTAGGCGGAAGCCAGCATTTCCATTCGCTGCCACCGTGCGCAAGCGGCTACGCAACATCTTCAGTTGCCGCGCGTCTTGAGCGTGAGCCAAGAACACGGCCAAGTGGGGATGAACCTCCTCAATCGCCTGGCTCAGCCCCAACTCAAACAGGGCGGCGTCATTGGCACGGAATTCCTGAGGCACGGTGGTAATCAAGATGCGGCGCTCACCATTTTCTTCCGCCATTGGAATGAGCGGCACATTGCGCGTGAGAACCGGCGAAATACCTGCCCCAGCATTGAGATTGATAAACCATGGCGATCTCAAATCAGCCGTTGTCGGCAAGTCGATCACCACTTGGCTGGGTTTCTCGTTGCTCACGTCAAGCGCAAATGAACCGTCTGCAGAGGTTTTGACCACCGTATCTGCCAAGCGCAGTGTCACCCCAGAAACCGGAGGCTCATCGGCGTCGAGTCTGCCATTTCGGTTGCTGTCAAAGAACACCCGCCCTCGCCATTGGTATCGCCTGAGTGGGCGCTCATCGACAAGGGGCGGGTCTTTCTTAATCGGCTCATCTCGAACGACCGGCTTCGGGATTGCTTCGGCCACAGCGACTCGAGGCTGGCGCTTCAAGTAGTAGACTAAGGTGGTGAAGAATTGACGGCATTGCCTCTTGGCCAAGGGACTCGTTGTCCCGTCAATTTTGTCGAGGACCAATTGGAACAACATGAATTTCCCGTTCCCGTGTTTCCCCGTAAGCGAGAACGATCGAGCGAACTTGGGACTCGCATGCATGGAAAGGTCGGAACTACGAACAAAGTTCTTGGACCAGTTCTCAAAAGCGTCCAACCCGCAGTCAAGTTCTCGGGGCCCGACCTTTACCTTAGGAAGGCGATTCCACCCATTCTCCTTGTTCTTCCCAAATCCAGCCCACATAGGTTCGGTCTTGTACTGGACGTACCATTCGTCGTCCTTGATATCTCTTTTGCCCCGTTCGACTTTGAGCTCGCTGGGTAAGAGACTGATCCGCCCGCGATCGTCGCTCTTGCGATAGCGACACATGAGGACCAGAGTGCCTCCTCGCTGGACAAAATCATGAATACGCCCTTTTTCTCTGGCGGCAAATCGGTCCCAATTCTCGTTCAACTCGGAAAAACTGCCGAAAATGATGACATCATAGGTTTTTGGCTTGAAGCTGGCAGGATCTGCCAAATTGAATGGTTTTGACCTGACACGAGCTTGTCTAGCAATAAGTGTCCTTAAACCAGTGGTGCGGCTGCGAGAATCGCGAAAATCGAACCAGCCGATATTCAGGGGGACTTGGGCAGAAAGCAGGCCCTGAATGCCAAGCAGGAAGACAAAAATCCCGGTCAATGTGGATCGATTCATGAAGACATCTTACCTTTTGGCAAAAGAGACTGCTGCCAGATAGAATAGAATCATGACGAAAGACAACAACGGTAACAATCCGGAAGATGAAGAGAGGGAACAACCGGACCTCTTTGAGGATGCTCACGACGAATTGGACGAATTCAACTGGCTCCCGGATCTGGTCAGTCAAAGCGACCTGACAGTGCCGGAGGAGCTCCATTCTTGTTTTTCCAAAGCTCCATTTAGCAACTGTATTGAATGTGGCTGCGACATCCTTGAAAGCGGCACAACCTACGTCATTCAGAAAGCGCGGCGGAACGGCGAAACTGTGCTCGAATTGGCC
>JAJRYU010000422.1 GCA_024275615.1 Planctomycetota bacterium | reverse complement strand
CATCGTCCGACATAGTCTCCATCAAATTGGCCGTCGGCTCTAATTTCCAAGTTCCCCGACGCCACGGCTCCTGCAGATGCCCCTAAGAAGAAAGGCGTAAGGGTCGAAGACAACGCAAAGACGATGCCCCAAAGCCGCTGAACTTCGGCATCGCCATCAGCGTAGTGGCGAAAGACGAATCCGCAGCCGCGAAAAACGATCCCGACCAAAGCCAACGAAAATGGCATCCACAATGCACGGCTCATGGCAGCAAATACCGTGGGAAAAGCCGAGAATAGAAGTACCAAGACGAAAATCAGCCAAACATGATTGGTTTCCCAAATCGGACCCATGGCTCGATCACAGAATTTTCTCTCTTCGGCGTTCATGCGAAAGGCCAAGTTGAATTGCCAAACTCCCGCACCAAAGTCGGCTCCGCCCAAGACGGCATAAAGCACAAGGGCAATACCCGTCACCATGTAAAGAAGAACCTGGGGGCTAAAGAAAACACTAAGATCCATCGTTCGACTCCTCTGGTCGTGGTGTTTTGGCGAGAATACGCAACACAGTGAGAATTCCCGCAGTGAGAATCCCGTACACCACCATGGCTCCCAAGAGCGCCCAGCCCACGCCCGGTGCGCGAGTCGCTGCGTCCTTCGTACGCATGAATCCCTGAACAATCCAAGGTTGACGTCCGACCTCTGTCACCACCCAACCTGCCTCCATGGCTAAAACCGCTGCAGGCCCTGAGAGCGCTACGCACCCAAGATAGAAACGAGAGCTTGGCAGCTGTTTCTGTTTCCAGCGAGCCAAGAAGCTCCAAACACTCAGGAGCAGGAGCAAAGAACCCAAACCGACCATGATCTGAAAAGCCACATGCACGATAGGCACGGGAGGCCAATCCTCTTCCGGAAAGTCCTCCAAGCCTTTCACCTCGGCCTCCGAGTCGCCGTGGGCCAAGATCGACAAGAGGTAAGGAATTTTCACGCCGTAGCGAACAGTTTTCGCCTCCATATCGGGAAAGCCTCCGAGCACCAGCGAGGCTCCCTTTTCTGTCTTGAAATGACTTTCCATAGCGGCCAACTTCACTGGCTGATGTTCGGCGACCGCTTTTGCTGACCAGTCGCCGACAACTATTTGGACCGGGGTAAATATGCACCCTAGGGCGAGTCCAATCGCCATAGCATGGCGATGATAGGGTAGGTCGTTTCCCCTCAGGCGATAGACGGCATAAACCGAAGCAATAGAAAACCCGGTGACCATGTAGGCCGCAACTATCATGTGTGTTGTTTGTGACCAGATCATCGGGCTAAACATGGCCGCCATCGGATCGATTTCTGCAACGCGGCCTCCCACCATGGTGAAACCTCGAGGCGTATTCATCCAAGCGTTTGCGGTGACGACGAACCAGGCAGACATGAATCCGGAAATGGCAATCGGAATACCTGTCCACCAATGGGCCTTGGGCGACAACTTGTCCCAACCGTAGAGATAGATGCCAACAAAGATGGCCTCAATGAAGAATGCGAATCCTTCTAAGGTGAAAGGGAAGCCAACGACGGCTCCGAACGTCCCCATGAACGCAGGCCACAAGAGACCGAGTTCGAAAGATAAGACTGTCCCGGAAACAGCCCCGGCGGCAAAAAGAACGGCGAAAACTCTTGCCCATCGCTTCGTCATTGTGCGCCACAATTCATCACCCGTCTTCAAAAACCGAGACTCGGTGTAAAGCAAGAGAAGCGGCAAACCGACGCCGAAACAGGCGATGACAATGTGCCATGCTAATGTGAATGCCATCTGTAGACGAGCTGCCAACAAGTTTGTGAAGTCCAAACGCCATCCCCCATATTCGCCTGAGATCTATCTTCCATGACAGAAGTTTCGAGGCCGAAAAGACCGCCACCGATGTCATGATAAGTTCCCAAGGAGGTGGGGCAAGATTTGAAGGCAGCGCCAACTGATCCAGATTAGGATGCAATAATTGGAGCGACTAGTCCTTGGCGTTCGCTGGCCGATGGACTTTCGGCATGAACACGGCTTCTCGATCTTGGAGCCGATTCGGCGCTTTCTTGAAGGTAGCGGGTGCGACTGAGCTTTCAGTTGTCATGTTCTCACAAATCTCTTTCCTCGAAAAGTCTGATTTTCTTAGCTGAGAACATAGGTGACTTAAGTTCAATTTCCCTTCGCTTTTCGGAAAATCGAAAGCCAAAACAATGGGAGGTCCATGATCTTCAGGATTCAAGATTGCAGATCTGCCGGGCTTGTATCAATTGCTAATTCCTCTATCCTTTTGCCCATGAACCTCGCCAATATCGCCATCATTCGGAGTACTTCCATGACTCTTCGGCTCTCTGCTCTTCTCGCCTTGCTTTGCCTTTTCTCCT
>JAJRYU010000421.1 GCA_024275615.1 Planctomycetota bacterium | reverse complement strand
TCGAAGAGCAGCCTCTCGCTGCGAAAGCAAAGTTGTCATTTGTACCGGACACCCCACATTTATTTGACTACCTCACGGTGGAAGAGCATTTGCGTTTCGCTGGTCGGATTCACCAGATTGCTGATGTTCAGCCACGTATCGACCAATTGCTGGAGGAATTCGAGCTGGATGACAAGCGCAACCACTTGCCTCAGGCCCTTTCTCGGGGCATGAAGCAAAAAGTGGCTATTTGCCTGGGATTTCTTCACGACCCAGTCGCCATGTTCTTGGATGAACCCCTCACCGGCCTCGATCCCCGTGCGATCCGTCGGATGAAAGACGCCATTGGCCGGCGTGCCAGGGAGTTGGGGGCTGCCGTCATTGTCTCTTCGCACCAACTCGAATTGGTTGACGCGATTTGCGACGAAGTCTTCATTATTGATGGCGGCAAGCAGATTGTCGCTGGTACCGTCGAGCAGATTCGATCTGATATTGAGGGCCTCCCGGAAGACCCGACGCTCGAGGACATCTTCTTCCGCCTCACTGAAAAAGAGGTCAAGAAAGAGTGTGAAGAAGAAGAGGTGCCCGAAGTATGAGCCGCGTTTTGGGGGCCTTCACTTACTATTTACGCTGCACCGGCAGAAATCGCATCTCTAGCTTAAAGCGCAAACTGAAGAGCCCACGCTACTTGATTGGCTTAGTGCTAGCTTGTGCTTACATCTATTTCTTTTTTGTCCGCAATCTCATGAACGGCAGTATGGGCTCGAGCGCTGACAGCGCGAATTTCGGACGCTACGGTTTGACTTTTTTCTATGCCATGAACTTTTTCATGGCGTGGATTCTCGGGCCGTTCGGTCGCGGTGTCGTTTTTAGAGAGGCAGAGATTCAACAGCTGTTCTCAACTCCCCTTGCACGATGGCACCTTTTGCTCTTCAAGTTCTTTCAGGCGCAAGGGCAGCTCGTCATAACCGCCTTGATTTTCGCTGTCTTTGTTTCTCGGCACGCCACGCTGCCTTTTGTCTTCGTTGTCGCAGCTCTCTATTTAGTCGGAGCTCTCGCTCATATTCACGCCATCTTGGCGTCGTTGACAACAAGAGCGCTCCGCGAGAAAAATGGCCTGATATCGTTCATGGCGTTTGTCCCTGGAATTGCCATTCTTGTGTCGATCTTCTTAGGTGTTTGGCTTGGCATTCAAGGGCAGGGAGGCATGAAGGCAGGACCAAGTCTTGTTGCCGTTCTTGAGTCGCCCCTCTTGTCTGCCGTTTTGCAGCCGCTCACGATTCTCGCCGATTTTGTCTTGCACACGAACGGCTTGAGTTTCGTGGTGATGGCGCTGGCAGTGGTGGCGCTCGCAGCCGTATTTGCTGTCCTGGTTGTGGTTCTTGACCACCGGTTTGAAGATCGTGCGGTCAAAGTGGCTGCTCTCGTTGCCAACGTCAAGAAAGACGGTCTTACCGCCTTGAGAAAGAAAGACAAACTTGTCGTCAAAGAAACTCGGGATAGTTTTCCGAAACTGGCACCTGTTGGGAAAGTGTGGCGCGCCATTGTGTGGAAGAATGTTGTGAGTATCGGACGCTTGCAAAAGAAAGCCTTCCGTGTGCTTCTATCCCTACTCTTCGTCGCATTTTTTCTGGCTTCAGCCATTGGCGACGATGCGACCGATGCCAAGGTTGGGGCAATTATTGGCTTCGTCTCCATGGGGATTGCTGCTTATGCCTGTCTACTTGGTCCGGCACTCTTGCGCGTTGACCTTCGCATCGACATTCCCCATTTCGATGTCCTAAAATCCATGCCGATCCGGGGCCGTGACCTGCTCTTGGGTGAAGTCATGGGACCAACTCTGGTCCTCGCCATGGCCCAATGGTGTTTGACTATTCTTGGAGCCCTAGTGTTGCCGGCAAAAATCGGATCACATGATCTTGTCGCCCTGGAGCGACTTGCCATCATTCTGACGGCCATTCCCAGTTTCTTTGCTGTTGTTTTTGCCCTATTCACCTTGGAGAATCTCCTTGCGCTCTATCTTCCAAGTTTTGCGCGGCTGGGGCGAGGCATGAAGTCGGGTTTCGACCAATTCGGACAAAACCTCATGGGTGCTGTCATTCGGCTGTTGACGATCGTCATCATGCTGATCCCCGCAGCTGCCGTGGGACTTCTTGCTGTTCTTGCGCAAGACTATTTTTTTGGCTGGCCCCCTCAGGTGATCGTTCCCGTGACAGCATGGATTTGTTCCGCGGTGATAGTCGGCGGGTGCTATTTTCTGCTTTGCTTGGGAGAAAACCGTTACGAGGTCTTTGATCTGAGCGCCGAAGCATTGACAGTGGACGCATGACTTACTTGGACTATGGTCTGCTCAGTGTTTGCGGCGTCGCCGCTGGGTTTTGCAATACCATTGCCGGTGGTGGTTCCATGTTCGTTGTGCCTCTGATGATCTTCTTGGGGCTGCCAGCAACGGCCGCGAACGCGAGCCTGCGCCCGGCCATCCTCTCCCAAAACATCTTTGCCCTTCTTGGTTTTCGGCGCGCTGGGTTGTTGAACCGCGAATTCTTGCTGCGGGTCTTACCCCTGGTGCTGCTCGCTCTTCCGGCGGCCCTTCTTGGTGCTGGTTTCGTCACGACCAAAATGGACGACGAAGACTTCAAGAAAGCCCTGGCTGTTGTTTTTGTTGGGCTTGCAATCTTGATGGTGCTTTGGCGACCCCACGCCCTCAAGAAGCCCCACCGCTGGCTTGGATTCTTGCTGATCATGGCTGCGGGGTTCTACGGCGGCTTTATCCAAATCGGAGTTGGATTCCTTCTCATCACCGCTTTGCTTCTTGGAGATCGTTGGCAGATGGCCCAAGCCCACGCCGCGAAGATCGCTATTGTTGGGCTCTACACCTTGTTGTCTTTGCCCATTTTCATCCTCTCGGGGAAAGTCGACTGGTTGGTTGCTCTGGCTTTGGCCCTAGGCCAAGCCCTAGGCGGTTCCCTTGGCAGTCGGTTTGCTACGCGCGTCCAAGAAAAACATCTTCGCCGACTCTATGTCTTCCTGATGCTTGTCTTTGCACTTGTGCTCTACTTGAAATGATATGGGCACATAGGGCGTCGCAGCATGTTCTTTCTTGCCTCAGTCTCGGTTCCTAGTTTATGGCTGGGCCTCCTCCGGGACTTTGTGGGTCGATGATTTCAACTTGTACGGCATTGGTGATGGAGCAGCCACCTGGTCTGAAAACGGCGGCTTGGAAGGTTGTCAAGATGCCCGGTGGGAAAGGTGGCAAGAGAAAACTCAAACTCACCTTGCCAGTGCCGTCGGTAACAGCGCCAAAACCAGGGAACATCAAACTTGTGCCATCAATGAATACAGTGATTCCAGAGGGGTATCCGGTCAACGGATCAGGTGGCCCACCGATGTCAAGGTTGCCAGTAAGGGGATCGAAGGTTGCGGCTCCCACATTCATGTTGCCATACATGCAGAGAACGGGTTGGTTTGGCATACCCTCGAAATCAAAGTTGATGTTCGAATTCATGTCAATGCGAACGTAGTAAGGGCCTGGCAACAAGGAACTTACTGGAGCTCCGTTGGGTGTGCCTGCACCGTTGATATCGAAGAGCGCTAGGTTCGCCCGCGGGCCTTGACCACCACCCGCATTGCCCGGGAAGTACTCGTCTGAGCCAATGTCGACCAGGCCAAACGCAATTCTGGGCTCGCCTTCAAAGTCGTTTGTTGAGAGTGGGGCACCGCTGGGCGACAAGTCTCCGGTGTTAATGCAGGGTGAGCCTGGGGAGAGATGGTAGTCGCCGTTGGCCGCATCGACGAATAGTGGGTCAGCATCGAAGTTGTTGGGCCCGGCGAAACCTCCTTCGATGTCCGAGAAACTGACCGTGAGAATAGCATTGCTGTCAGCGAAGATGCCTGGCGTTCCGTTGCCACGGACAATGCTGTTTTCGACGGCATTGACGCCGCCTTCGTAGTGGAGCCCGCGTCCGCCAGTGATGATACCTGAGGCATTGCCCGCAACCGTACAGTTGTTGATGTTGGTAATGCCGAATCGGAACATGCAGCCGCCACCGGTCCACGGTGCGGTGTTGTTGAGAATCTGTGAGCTGCGCAAGGTCGTCTGACCAAACAATGCGTAGACTCCGCCCCCCCAATTGACTGAGCTATTGTTGCGAATCGTACTGGAGTCGATTGTTGTGTTGGCATTGATGCAGGTGATGCCGCTGCCGAGATTGCTCTCGATCGTGCAACCCGTGATCGTGGCGGTGGCGTTGGAACCAATACCGATGCCAGAACCGATGTTGCTATCAATGTCGCAATCCGTGAGAGTCAGTGTTGAGTTTTGGCCACTGGCTGAGACGATGTCATCGGCTGAGTTGTTGTGAAAATTGCAATTGTCCAACGTGGCCAACGCACCGCCAGAAACCGAGAGCATGTGGAAAGTGCCGCTATTGTTGGTGAATTCGCAATTGGTAAACGTCGCGACAGCACCCGACGAAATCTGAAAGGGCTGACTGCCTATGTTGTTCACAAACTTGCAGTCAACAACAACAAGGTCGCGACCTGTGAGATAGAGACCGCCACCGGAAGCGCTCATGCCGCTACGAAAGGCAAGGCCCTCGAGGCGACTTGGGATGACGCTTGTTGCCATTGGTGTTGCGCATGTGACTGCTCGCCCCAAAAAACCGGCATCGACAAGCGTTGCTGCCAAGCCACCTGACCCAATAATCGCCAAGCTTACGCCGGGCATGACCAAGTTCTCGTGGTATGTGCCAGGGCGGACGATGATGTCGTCACCGTTTCCAGCAATATTGAGAGCTGTTTGGATGCTGTCAAAGGGGTTGGTATCTGTCCCAATCCCCCCTGGTGGGGCATTGACATCGACATAGTAAGTCGTAGGCAGGTTCAGTGTGACCTGAGCCCCAGCAGTGGTGCAGAGAAAGAGAGTAAGAACACAAAAAACAGTGGCGCTTGAACGTAACACGGCGCGACCTCCAGATCGCAGAATTGTTGGGATAGTGGGTCGGTCATTATCACCTAAGGCGTTGGCAATCGTCCAGGGCAATTACGACAATCTTCACCCAGAAGAAGTGTCCAGGTTGGTTGTCCCAGGGACCGGCACTCGGAAGACGTATTCGGTGACTGTGTCAAATGTTACGGGGCAGGAGGTGGGTAAGAATGTCAGGACTCGGGACAATTTGCGACATCTTTTACGACCGGATGACCTGTTTTTTTAGTACCGCCACCACCATTTTCTGATGATATTTATCCATATTCCGAATGCCATGTTGATATGGAGCCGGATCCTACCC
>JAJRYU010000420.1 GCA_024275615.1 Planctomycetota bacterium | reverse complement strand
CCATGCTTGTCTGAACTGTTGATCCCAAGCTGCATGGTCCGTGACTATTGAAAATGCGGCGCCTAGTTTCGGCGTTGTCTACCATTCGGGGCCGCACGAGCTATTCAGTAAGGTCGCTCGCTACCTTGCCCGGAAAGAGAGCGCGATTGCGCACGCAAACCAAATGTTGAAGAGTGCCGAGTTGTCGCCAAGAAATCGCGGATGGGTCCGTGTGGTCAGCAGAGATCGCCAAAAGGACCAGTAACAACTTTCCATCATGGAGTAGTGCTTATGACAAAAGTAGACAATGGGGTATTGTGAGTCAATGCCTGACTATCCTGGAAGGGCGGACCCCAAGAGTGTCATTGCGGGTCTCAGGCGTGTACGCGTAGCGGTTCGCTACCCGGCACTGAACAGCCGGATTGTTGTAGCTGCCGCCACGGTAGATACGGCTCGCTGAGGGCCCTGAATTCCCTCGAATTCCTCGACGACCGGCCTTGGTTTCATGGCCAAAGAAACCATCGAAACACCATTCCCAAACATTTCCCGTCATGTCATGGAGACCAAAGGCGTTGGCTTGATAAGAGCCCACCGGGGCGTGGAGGAGATGGTCGTCTCTGTGGCCGGTTTGTAGGCCAGTGAACCCAATGGCTTCGGTCTCAGATCCCTTGATGTTGGCAAAAGCATGCAGATATTCGATTCTCGATGTGCCCGAATAAACTTGATCCGTCCGGCCAGCCCGAGCCCCACGTTCCCATTCCGCTTCGGTTGGCAAAATGAGGTCGATGCGGGGTAAGAACTTTTGAAGATCAAACCAGGAAACCTGTTCCACGGGATGTCTCAGATTGATTCCTGCCTTGAACCGTTTGTCATTGGCGACCGCACCCGGGCCGTAACGGCTGGGGTTGACAGAAAAAGACCGCAGCCACTGAGCCTGGGTCATCTCATATTTGGAAAGGAAATAGGCTGCCAGCTCGACTTCGTTGACCGGACTTTCGCTGGCAACCGCATTTGGATCATAGTTGGGTTGCGCTGGTTCATTATTCTGTGAACCCATTAAGAACTTCCCACGAGGTATCAGCACCAAGATGATGCCAAGGTCTTCGGTGACAGCGATTTTTCCGTCCGCGTCACGAACAGGTGTCTCACCTTCGTGAGTGAGATAGTGCAAGAATTCTTCCAGCCCTGATGCCGGATCAGGTCCTAGTGGAATAAGTCCAAGTTGAGGTCTAAGGGTGAAACTGCCGTAGGCCTTGTTCCTATTGATCCGGTCTCGGCAAAGCACCCAAGCATCGTTTTGTTCTTCCAGAGTCTTGGCTGCAATCGTTTTGGAAGTCCTCAGTCTTTGCGCGATGGATTTGATCGGGCCTTGCACATCGTAGGTAAATTTTTCCAACTTGGTCACCAACTCCGAGATGATGTCGTGCTGCAACAAAAGAGCTGCGTCGTCGCCGAAGTCCCAGCTTCTTCGGCCCGTGATCATCTCGATTAGTTTCTGTGATCGTTCTTCGAGTTTCTTTTTAATAGCCAATAGTTTGTTCTTGGCACTGTTCTCTTCAGTCTTCGCCAAGTTTACTTCGAGTTTCTTCAACGTCTCCTTGTTCTCTTCGAGCGCAACGATTTCCTCAGCGAAGTCTCGCTTTCGGTCATCCTCGGAGTAGATAAGTGCTTGGGCTCGCAGTGATCTCAAGAACTCTTTATGCCCATCAAGACGAGTCGAAATAGTCCCGTGTTCTTCTTGCCAAGCGAGCAGTTTTTTTACGAGTTCGGGGGAGGGGGGATACAAGAGATCCGATCTAGCTTGGGCTTTCTCCAAGCGTTTCACATCTGCCAAGCGGTCGTAGTTGGCAAGGGCCATAGTCTTCTCCGACAACGCAGACTCTTTGGCCGCTCGTTCCTTCTGCTCAGCATCGAGGGCTTTTTCCTTTGCCGCCAAGGCAAATGTCTTCTGCTCGGATTCACTCTTCGCAATATCTCGGGCATGACGCGCCTCATCACGCGCGGCTTGAGCCTCGTTGCGCGCAGTCTCTGCTTCCGCCTGTGCCAACAAGGCATCGCCCCAAGAGTCCTTGGCTTGCTCGCCCTTAATGTAAAAAACACCTGCGGAAATTGACAACGCAATAAACACGATGACGATCATCATTGCGACCATGGGGTTGCGTTGCACCCAGCGCATCGTCTTAACCAAAGGACCAGCAGGCCGAGCCTGGACAGGCACGTATTCTCTAAACCTTCTAAGGTCTTGTTCAAATTCCAATGCTGTTTGGTAGCGGCGGTCCCGGTCCTTGTCGATGGCCGTCAAAATGATAGCAGCCAAATCCTTCGGGATCTTTGCATTTATTGATCTCGGCGAAGGCGGTTCCTTCATCGAAATCGCTTGGTAAAGCTCCTGACGGTTCCGTCCAACAAAAGGTCGCCTTAGGGTGCAAGATTCAAAGAGGGTGACACCAAGTGAATAAATGTCAGTCCGTCGATCAAGCTTTAGCCTGTGGGCCAATAGTTGCTCCGGCGACATGTAGGCTGGCGTTCCCATCAAATCGCCAGACTGAGTTAGCGTCATCTCAATTGATTCCTCGTCTTTGGCAAGACCGAAGTCGAGGACACAAGCAGTACCATCTTTTCGCACCATTAGGTTGCCTGGCTTGATGTCACGGTGGATTAACCCTGCTTCATGAGCCGCGTGCAAAGCACGAGCTGCACTTTCGGTGTAACGAACCGCCCCCATGATGGCGTCACGATCAGCTTGTGATCCCGAGCTTG
>JAJRYU010000419.1 GCA_024275615.1 Planctomycetota bacterium | reverse complement strand
GAACGCTTTATCCCTGACGATCTTCATTTTGTTGCGTCGTGGCAGAAAAACTCGCAAGGCACCACTCGTCGGATCGGGCAGCGACTTCCTCCCGAGTGCCCGGAGCAGGTGAGCAACGTATAGATCGACAACGAAGTTTCGGCGAGTGGCTTTGGTAGCTTTGTAAATAGTCACAAGGCGGTCAATGTTCTGCCCAGAGAGTGTTGTGAGAACGATACCGCTTGTCGCCGAAATGCTCTCGGCGAAACGTCCTGCCAAGTCCGCTTCGGTCTCCGAGCGTTCCTTTTCGTCACGTCCAAGGGTCGTTCCTTCAAGCAACATCACGTCCGGATTTTTTGGTCCCGTAGCGAGCAGTTGATCAAACAGACGTGTCTTCCAGCCGTGACCCCTGATGTCCCCAGAATAGAACAGGCTCCTGCCGTCCGCCTCAACAAGAACGGAGTAAGCGTCAAAGGCCGAATGGTCATTGAGATAGGGTGTGAGTTTGAATGGTCCGATCTGGAATGGTTTCCGGTGGCCGTAATGAACGACGTTTGGAAAAGCCGCGCCGAAAGGGCCAAATGCCATTGCCGCCCGGAGAAGTCGATCAGCTTCGCGTCCGATGTAAATAGGGATTGATGGGTGAGCGAAGCTGGTGAGACCGTAATGATCGGCGTGAGGATGAGAAATGATGATCCCGAGCAGCTTTGGATTGGTCCCATCAGTGAGGCCGTTGACCGGGGGAAGAGCCTCGTTCGGAGATAGGTTTCCCATCAGTGGTGCGCCGAGGTCGAGCAGGATAGATTGTCCCGATGCCTCAACCTCAATGCAGTTGCCCCCTATCTCGGTTGCTCCCCGGTGTATGCGGAGCCTCACGGGGTTGTGCTTCCCCCGTGTCGCCACACGGGAACAAGATTGGAGATTGCCGAAACCAGCGATTGGCATTGCTCATCATCCTTTGGTAAATCACGCATTCTGAGCACTGCCTCGCCAGTTTCGAAGGGCAGCTTGAAATTCGGTGGAAAAGCAAGGAAGCCAAAGTCCATAGACAAAGCATCGTTGGTCTTCGTTGACGCCAAGGCTTGAATACCTTCGTCGAGTCCTTGCCCCAGCCAAGTCAGGTCGCTGTCTTCGAAATAGGGATGAGGAGCGAGGACTCGCAGGGAGACCTTCTTGACCTTCATTAGATTCTTGCTCTCGTATCCGAATGCCTGTCGATGCACGTAACAGAACAGGTAGGCAAGTCCATAAAGAAGGATTTCAAAGGCGGCGAACGCCGGTGTGTCGCTTTCCCATTTCAGTTCGACAAACGTGGCCTGATCATCTTGATGGTGAACTAGGTCTATGGCCGCTCGTTTGTCAGCCCGACCATCAACGAGACCTGAGGCGACAGGCACTTGATTGAACCAGCCTTTCAAAATCTCACGTTCGCCAAGAATTGCGATGGCACGTTCGAGAAGAACTTCTGGACTGCGGTTATTTGGATTGAGTGTTATCTGTCCCTCGGATCGCCAGTTTTTTTGTGAGGGTGTGTGCTCAGACCGGTTTTTTTCAAGCTGTCCGTAGAGGTCGGAAACCAGTGTCTCAAAATCAGACGTACCTTGCCCAGCGGGAGAAAGCTGTCGATAGGTCGATCTTTGTTTAAGGGTTTTCCCACGGCCAAGACCTAAGAATGAGGAAATGATCTCGTCCGTGCCGTCGAAGATGCCCTTTGATGGGGTGCTATCGCTCATGACGGCATTCTATTCCATCTTCCGGGCAATGCCGAACCAGATTAGACACTAGGGAAATACTTCCAAACCAAGCCCACTCAAGCCGCTAAAGAGTCCGCCAACGACCTCTTTAGAGCTTGGGCAACGGACCCAACGAATCGAGAACTTCCTCTGCGGTCATAGTCCGTTTTTCAAGAAGGGCAGATGCGAGATTCTGAATCTCCAGCCAGTAGCGATCAACCATGCCCTTGATCTCAAGGTCAAACGATTCCAGAAAGACATTAGCATCCTCCTCGCTCCCACTTAACCGCAGCGCATAATCCGCCACGCTCTCTAAATCAACTGCGCCGTGGTGGTCTTGCCAACTTTCTGGGCTAAATTTGCGCTGGGCGATTGGGCCTGCGAGAGAGATCATCATGCCTTTCTTAGCCTGAGCGACTGCATTCGGAGAATTATCTCTGTCAAGAGGGACGCCAAAAAGAGGGTTCTGGTGAATAACTAGACCCGCTTTGTCTCCTGACGGCACGATAGTTATTTTATAAACTTCATATTCAAGTGCCCAACTGATCACGGCGTGGCCGGCCTCATGGTATGCGGTGGATTGAAGTTCTTTTGACGGGGGCAAAGCGTTCACCTTGGTTTGTTCAACGGCCCACCTTACACCTTCCTTGATGATGCTATATGCGTATTGAAGTCGTGGCGCGATATGGCAACCCTTCATAGCTGAACAAAGCCACCACAGGCCGTTTTAGAGTCCACTCAGGGGCATCAAAGGGCTTAGGCACCCTTATCCTACCCGGCAGCGTTTAATACGTGGTAGCGGGAGAAATTTGGACTCTGATGTCAAAGACAAGAATTCACCCTTGCCGATGCTTAGCGACCAGTTCGATTTGATCAACGGCCATCTTTAGGTCGTCGTCGGGAAGGGATCGGATAAGCCCCCGCACCCGTTGTTCGAGTTCAAGTCGCTCAATAGTGACATCCCGAACCGCTTCGACTTCCTCGAAGAAATCCCGGACAGGAACTTCCAAGACACGGGCTATCTTTTCCAAGGTTTCCAGACCGGTGTAGGTGTGACCACGCTCAATGTTGGAAATTGTCTCGACAGCCCTGTCGATGTGTTCCGCCAATTGCTCTTGGGTCAGGCCG
>JAJRYU010000418.1 GCA_024275615.1 Planctomycetota bacterium | reverse complement strand
GGATAGCGAATTCAAACCGGCTCACGACAATCTTCTGGACGCTGCGGCATCCGGAACGACAGAGGGCCTTCATTTGTGGCTCAATGTTTTTGCCATGCTTCTCGCTTTTACCGCCATGGTGGCCCTCATTAACTATGGATTGGGCGGGCTCGGCAGTCGTTTAGGCATGGAAGAAGCTCTCTCGCTCCAATATCTCTTCGGCAGATTGCTTGCGCCCCTGGCGTTTCTCATGGGAGTGGAGTGGGCGGATGCGACGTCCTTTGGTTCGCTCTTAGGTATCAAGATTGGCGTTAACGAGTTCATTGCCTATCTCGAACTCCAGGGAGAGATCGTCAAGAACGTTGCTGGAGCAGAGGGGGCAATGAGCAAACGAAGCCTGTTCATGGCAACTTACGCCCTTTGTGGCTTCGCGAATTTCGCCTCAATCGGCATTCAGATCGGTGGCATCTCGCCCATGGCACCGGAACGCCGTGGCGAGATTATCTCTTTGGCACTGAAGGCCATGTTGGGTGGCGCTTTGGCTTCTTGGATGACGGCTTCGATAGCGGGGATGTTCTATTGATTACCAAGGAAACAGTCGAACGAGCGGCCGGTGTTTTGAAAGACAGACTCTTTAAGAAACCCCGCATTGGCATAGTCTTGGGTTCCGGGCTTTCAGGGCTCGCTGAGCTGCTGGACAACGCCTCGGCGATCCCAACGTCGGATCTACCTCACTATCCGCCAAGCACAGTTAAAGGGCATGAAGGGGTCTTTCTGAACGGCCAGATTGCTGGCGTGGATGTTCTTTTGCTCAAGGGACGTATCCACGCCTATGAAGGTCTGGAATTGTCCCAGGTTGTGCTGCCTATCCGCCTCATGGCGCTTTGTGGCGTTGAGACTTTGATCTTGACCAATGCAGCAGGGGGGCTGAACGCGGTTTTCAATCCGGGAGAAGTCATGCTGATTGAGGACCATCTCAATCTACACCATGCTTCTCCTCTTTGTGGTCCCAATGTCGATGATTGGGGCCCTCGGTTCCCCGACATGTCAGAGGTTTACAGCAAGAAACTGCGATCCGAAGCGGAGAAGGTCGCTCAGGAAACAGGGTTCCTGCTACGGGCTGGTGTCTATGCTTCCTGCCCTGGGCCGCAGTACGAAACTCCAGCAGAGATTCGTATGCTTGCTGGCTTGGGTGCAGATGCCGTCGGGATGTCGACTGTCCCCGAGGCTATCGTTGCTCGGCACATGGGGCTGGACGTGCTTGGATTCTCACTCATTTCGAATCTTGCCGCTGGGATCAGCCCAACCCCCCTCGACCACAACGAAGTCGTTCAAGCTGGCTTGGCCGCGGGGCCCCGTCTTGTGGCCTATTTGACGGCACTCTTGTCAAGAATCTGAAGCGGAGGAAAAGGGCATGACACCAGAAGAGCTGGTTGAAGCGGCGGGAGATGCTCGGACCCGGGCATATTGCCCCTACAGCAATTATGCCGTGGGAGCAGCTCTTTTGGCCGCCGATGGTCGCTTGTTTCTTGGATGCAATGTTGAAAACGCATCATTTGGGCTCACGATCTGTGCAGAACGGAGTGCGGCGGTAGCGGCTGTGGCGGCAGGAGCGACAGAATTTGTTGGTTTGGCAGTCGTGACGGCCGACGGAGCTTCCATGTGCGGGGCCTGTCGGCAGTTCTTGATCGAATTTGGCGCCAAACTGCCAGTTTACTTGGCTTTGGAAACGGGTGAATATCGCACGACGACTCTGGCAGAACTTCTGCCGGGAAGTTTTGGTCCCGACGACCTTGTGCAGTGAAATTTTCCCAATATTTACCTTCTACTTACAAAGGAGAATTATTCTTCCCCTGTGAATCCGGCCACGTCGCACACGCGATCGATCCCAATTTCATTCAGAAATGCGATTGAGCCTATTAGTCAAGTGAAGGTCTTTGGATTGTTGCCAGGCCTCTCAAAGGAGAAGAAATGAAAGCAAAGTTCCTGTTGTTGGCTGCATCAGTCTTTTTGACGGCGGTTGGCTCCCTATCAGCGCAAGAGACCGAGTCAAAGGTCGATGGCTTGCTCGAGCGCATCAAGATCTTGGAAAACCGTATTGTTGAGTTAGAGACCACAAGAGCTGAAGAGCCGATCACCGACTTGGAAAAGCAAATAAACGCTTTGACAACAGGAGCCCTCAGTGGCGACAACGCGTTGACCGCACGCTGGGCAAACACCAGGCGTTTTGATTCTGCCGACAAGGCCTTTCAGTTCAAAACGGGTGGCCGGATCATGAATGATTGGGTCTGGGGTTTCCAAGACAACGACTACGAGAACGCTGTCATCTCTAACCCGGCCAATTCCCCATTAGGTCGATTTAACGACGGCACGCAGTTTCGTCGATCACGTCTCTACATAAGTGGCACGATCTATAGCAGGGTGATCTTCAAACTCGACTTTGGATTCGAAGGTGGCGATGCCGATTTCAAGGATGCCTACATCGGGATCAAGAAAGTCCCATTCTTAGGCACGATTCTTGTCGGCCAGTTCAAGATTCCATTTGGATTGGAATACATGACCAGCTCCAAGTTCATCACTTTCATGGAAAGGAGCATGGGGTCAGACGCTTTCATCGCCGATCGTGGTACTGGCATCAAGTTCACGAACACCGCTCTTGAAGATGACCGAATGACCTGGTCAGTTTCGGTCTATCGTGAGGCCAATACCTATGGCGATTCGGCACCCGTCGATGGT
>JAJRYU010000417.1 GCA_024275615.1 Planctomycetota bacterium | reverse complement strand
TCGCGGCTTCGGCTTGTTCGGAACGATCGGCGAGTTCCTGCCAACCCCTCAACGCGGATTTGCGATGAACAAGAAGGTCGATGGGCGTACGGCAGTCATCTAAGCCTTTGGCTTCTTTGTCGTCGGCGGGCCAGCACCCGCACAGTATCAGACGCTCTGCAGCTCGGGTGACGGCAACATAGGTGGTCCTCACGGCCTAGGCTGCTGCTACTTTCTTGTTGTGTTCGAAAAATTCGCCAAAGTGGGGGGTTGTGGCTCCCCAGATGTTGAATTCCCAGCGATCGCCTTTTTGCAAAATGGCATCGCGATTCATGCCTCCTCCTGGGCCCTGATGGAGTGCAACAAAAAAGACCTGCTTGAAGTCCAGGCCCTTCGCTTTGTGGATGCTCATGACACGGACGGCATCTGAGGTTTCGTCCCCGGGGCTGGCTTCTTCCATGTCTTGGGCATCCGTGACACCTGCTCTCAACAATCTCAGTGCCCGACCTCGACTCAGTTCTGGGCGACTGAGAATCTCTAAGCATTGGTCATAGAATCGATTGAGATTGGCAAGGCGATGGGACCCCAAGAAACGAGCACTCTCTTGGACTGCAATGGGGAAGTAGCGCCTGAGTTTGTGAATGAACAAGTCGACGCTGTCATGATGATAGCTGGATCGGAGCACTGCCAGATCGTGGACAGCCTTCTTGAGAAGAGTGGGCCAAAGAGGCAGGCGCTCCACTTCTTTTGCATTGTCAATCTTCTCTTGGGATGCTTCATCGATGATGGTCTCAAGTTCGGCCAAGACGGTGTCGCTGGGGTGACTGAGCAAAGACACTTTTCCTGGAAAAAAGCGGCTCCAAAGTGGCAGTAGAGCCGCATCTGGTAGACCAACCGTGCTGGAGCGGAGCCAGCCCACAAGTGCCACTTGGTCGAGGGGATCGAGAATCGTCGTCAGCGCGCTCGTGGCATCAATGACCTCACGCCGCTTGAAGAACTGCTTATCTTTTTCGACCAAGTAGGGGATCCCCAAATTCCTCAAGGCGGAAAGGTAGACTTCTTGCTGCGTTGTGGCTTTCATCAAGATGGCGAAAGAAGAATAAGGGTAGTTTCCTTTCTCGTGGAGTGCCTGGATCTCCTTGGCGATGGCGGCTCCTTCGATTTCTCGGGCCCGCCCAGCTTTGGTCTTGGGACCAAGGTTGTTTTGCTCGCGTACGCTCGGCGCAACTCGCGCCCACGAATTCCAGTATTCGACAGATCGTCCATCGTGTCCGTCGTCGTATTTTTCGTTCTGCTTGTGCTGTGAACACAAAAGACGCTCGAAGCGAGGTTGCAAGCCTTGTGCCTCTTGCATGACCGGCGCAACGATGCGTTCGACTTCCTTAAGAATAGCTGGTGTCGAGCGAAAGTTGACACTCAAAGCGTGGACTTCGCCACAGTCCTCTTTGATCTCCTGGATGAAATCTGCATAAGCCCCCAGGTCTGCTCTTCGAAAGCCATAGATCGTCTGTTTCGGATCTCCGACGACAAACAAATTGGGACGAGGGGCATCTCCAAACGCCAAGCTGCGAACGATGTCATATTGCAGAGGATCTGTGTCCTGAACTTCGTCGACCAAGAGTTGATCGATACTCCTTCTCAACTTGCTTACGACGTCCGGATTCTCTTGCAAGAGATCGCGGCACTTGCGCAATAAATCGTTGAAGGTCAAGATTCCACGTCTCTTGAGATCTTGATGTACCTCACGAATGACTGTGGCGAGTATCGGAAAAGACGCCCTCAAGATCTCGGGATTCCAAGAGTCCGTCGCGCGCAACCGAGGTTCCAATGACCGAGCCAAGGATTGGAATTGATCTGTGTCACAGCCAGCGGCCAAAAGCGCCTTTGATTCACCAACATTACCTCCTTTCTTGGCCCACTGTGCCATGCGTCCATGAGTACCCGTCAAGTCGATGTCAACTAAGATGGCCATGAGATCGTCGACGTTTCCTACCGACCCAAGGCGCCCACTTATCGCTTCCAAACTCTCTAAGCAGTCTTTTGCCTTGTCGAGGCTTTTCTTCTCGCCTGCACACAGGGCAGGTTTGGCGAAGTCGACTAGCTGTTGAATTGCGGTTTGCAGCGATTGAGCGGTCTTCTGGCACACAGAGTCTGGATAGGGGTCGGATTCCAGGACTCTGAGAGGCACGCATGCGTTGACGAGGAGTGTTGCGATTTCTTCAATCGCAGTGGGACCGATGCCTGCCTTGACCAAAGTCGCGGCGTCTTGATTGAGCGTTGCGCCCAAGTTTTCTTTCGTCCACTTGGACAAGACATCGCGAACAACATTGGCCACAAGGGTCTGGTCGGCGTCCAATCTGAATGCCGGGTAGATACCCGCTGCTAGCGCATTCTCCGATAGAGTGCGACGGCAGAATGCATGAATCGTTTCGATGTGGATTCGGTCCATTTGCGCCAAGATCGCTCTTGCTCGGCTCTGTGCTCGGGCCGGATCCGGGAGATCTTCGCTATCGATGCCGATCACGGTCTCACTCTTGATGATCTGCATCGTCGCTCTTGCCAAACGTTGGCTCATTTCGACAGACGCCTTGTCGGTGAAAGTAATGGCAACAATGCCATCCAAGACCTTGGCTGCAGTTTGCTCTTGGTCTAGATCAGCATGCTCGTCACTTTTCGCCAGCCACCCAGGTCCTAATGCCCAAACCAATATTCTTGCTACCAATGTCGCTGTCTTGCCAGTGCCAGCCCCAGCTTCCAGAACGACGGGGTGGCGAAATTCGCTGCGGGCGATCTTGCGGGCTGCTTCGTCTGCTTGGCGGAGTTCAAGGTCATTTGAGTTCATGACGGATCTCCGACTTTGCTGTTCACGTATTCACTGAGAAACCAGATGTTGGCCAAAAGGTCTGTCGCTTCCACTTCCTTGCGAGATGCCGCCAGGAAACTCAATCTTTGTCTAGCGCCGCTGTCACCGTGCAAGCAGGCTGCCTTCAAGTCGCAATACTCACAGGCCTTATTGGCGTCGCCAGCTCCGTCTTCAAGCCGCGGTGGAAATAGGCCCACGTGCCACGAATCCAGAAGGCGTTGAACAACAGTGGTAAACCGTGGAGATACTTCGTCGTCGTTTTGGACCGTGGCGATAGCCCGATCGTCCGGCAAGTCCGGGCGCAAGTAGACATAACGCCCGGTGCCTTCCGTGCTGATTGCGTAAGCTGCCGCTTGCAAGAGTTCGCCTGCGGCGATCTTGTTGAGAAGGTGCTTTCGGCGTGTGTCTTGTCGTTTAGCCGTCGAGAATGATCCACCAGTCTTGTAGTCAGTGAGGATTTTCTGGTCGTCGGCACTATCGATGCGGTCAGCGCGGAAATGGACGCTTACCCATGTTCCATCCTGGGTCTCGATGTTGACGGCACCTTCGCCTTCCGTTTCTTCCACGCGAGGGGCACACCCGTCTTGCCAATCGAGATCGAATGCCCGGGTCATGAACGGGATGGAGATCTCCGCCAAAACATGAGCCAAACCTTGCAGGTCAATATCTTGATTGTCCAAGACGCGACGCGCAGCTTTGTGCGCTGATTTCTCAATGTCTTCAGGGCTTGGACGATTGCCGCAGGCGGCATCTGAGTCTGGGGCTGTCAAGATCTCGAGACCTATGTGGATTGTGTTGCCGATAATGAGGGGGTTGAGATCAGCCAATTGGTTCCAGGGATCGGGAGGGAGTTCCAGGCCGAGAATCCGACTGATAAATGCCTGCCACGGGCAACGCGCGGTTTTTTCCAAGGTGGTGACGTAGGTTAGGGTGCTTCGGCTGTCCTGTCCGACATTGCCAAACCAGGGACTCATATCATTGAGCCGTTTGCTTTCCTTCTGATCGCTCAGATTGGGGTCGAGTTCAATAACGACGTCGTTGAGTCCTTGAGCTGCCAGGCGAGGGTCCAAGTGCGTGACTTCCTTGAGCAGACGAGCCTTGGTCCTTTCCTGCAAGTCGCGGTTGCCGTTAAGACCTGCCCAAACCGAGGCGTCCATGATTGAGATGGGACGTCCCAGCTCTTGATCACGATCGATACGATCATTGAAATCTCTGGGAACATCTTCGGATCGGAAACGGCCCTTTTCCAATTCGAGACGATCGATGAAGGGGGAACGAGCGCTGACCTTGCCGTTGCAATCGGCCCGTTGCCATGAAAGAGTAATATCCGTAGCACTTTCCAAGAGTTGGGCGAAGAGATAGTTTTCTTCGTTGACACGAGACCTATGGCTGCCCAACTGCGGGAGCGTCTGACTGAGACGACTGCGAATGTCATCGCAAAGCACAGGGTCTTCTCGTCCAAGTCTTGGGTAGTTGCCGCGATTCGTACCCAACACAAACACGGAACTGAAGGTGAGACTACGTGCTTTCTCAAGAGTGAGGATGGCCACACCGTTTCCTGTTGTGCCAACGGGAACTTCAAGTAGACCTTCCGTCATGGATTCGAAAATGTGTTTGAACTCGGCAAGATTGACAGGGAGATCAAGGTTTTCGAAAGACTCGCCCAATTTTGAGATTTTCTCTTCGAACGGCGCCAATGTCTGTGCATGACGCCATCCGAGAGAATCGAAAAGCAACTCTCTGAGGCCCTTGACCCAAACTTCGACGCTTCTTGGTTCTTGCTTGTCAAACCAAGAAATGAGGGTGCGCGCTGTGGAAACAAGAAGACCAAAAGACTCTCTGGGACTGGCGATCTTTCGTCTGCGCCAGCAACTGTCTTTCTTGTCAAGGCCGACAGTGAACGGGAGGTTGGGCGACGACGTTGGAGCTTGCGGATTTGCACTGTCGCGGGTCAAGAGGTCCTTGACGGTCTGGAGATTCGTCTCGCGGAGCATCAAATCTACACAGCTTAGATTGACAGGCGATTCAAGAGCGGCAAGTCTTGGGCCGACAAGAGCCATGAAATGATCAAGAGGGAGATCAACTCCAGTTCTCAAGAATTCGACTATTGCCATGACCGACGTACGATAGGGATGGAATCCCGCGGTAAGGGCGTCCCCTTTGAATGGGATGCCCATGTCCTCAAACTGGGTGCGGAGTTCCGGAAGATAGGACTCCATGTCTCTGACGACGATGCCGATTTCTTGTGGTTGTGTTCCGGCGTCTATGAGAGACGCTACCAAGTAAGCCACCTCTTTGACCTCGGCGTTCGTTCCCACAGAGGAGACACCTTGCCATCGACCGGGCAAAGTGCGGGTCGCTGTGACCGCGTCTAAATCGGTTTGGTCAAACCCCAAATGCTTGGCAAAAGCTCTTGCGAACGGCGCCCCAGGTGATTCTTGAGTTGGGTCGGTGATGTCGGGTGGTAGATCGAGATGAAGTGTACCTTGCATTGAATCGATGAGTGACCGCAAGAACTTCGTGGTTTGGCCCGGTGCATCGCCAAAGCCAAAGACAAAGACTTGACTTGATCTTAATACGGCATTCGGGTTGGCTTGCAATGCTGAAGTCGCCCGCCTGTACATGTGGGAAGTGCGCTCGATTCCCATGGTTGCAAGTTGATCGAAGACAGACAAAGTGAGATCGATCAATTCTTTTCCGCGGGCGACCAACTCCTCGTCAAGGTCTTGAGAAAGAGCTTGGCGGCAAGATTCTGAATTCTCGGCCGCCAAGCCAGCGCTCAGAAGGTCTCTCACAGACGACGTGCAAAGAGCATGACCATCATCGAATTCAGACAAGAGGCTATTCAGCGTCGGGCGTTTCGCAGCCTCTCTGCGGACGATAATGCTCAGAAGACCAGGATCCATCGCTGGTGGTTGTTGCCCAGCCGCAGATAGGATCGATGAAGCGACCTGAAAGGGCTCGAGAATTTCCAATCCCAGGACGGCCCCCCCGAATCGTTGCAATATCTTCACAGTCAGGTGGCGCTTGAGAGCTGCGGAGGGCACAACCACGAGAATGGGGTGGGCCAAGTCAGGTGCTTGCCTATCTTCCATGGTGCGCATGAGATCATCAAGGAAAGAAGACATCGTCGCCCGTGGGCCCCGACCAATGTGAATCATATAGACCTCCGAAAACCTGAATGAGAGGTTATTCTATGCCCTCGACGGGACGGCGGAAGAAAGCTAAGTTCCCTATTCTTGAAATCTTCGGTGAAAACGTCGAATCAAAGGTCCGCAGGGCGTCGATTCGGAACTTGGTTGGCAAAAGGGGGGTGGCTGTCATGGGTGCAGAACGAAGTCAGAGGCCAGGCGGGGTCACGACCCTCGCTATCATCAATTTCGTCGAATTTGCCATCAGCTTGCTTGGGGTTTTGGGCCTGGTGTTTGTGTACTTCAGGGGAGCGGCAGTTCAATCGGGCTTATCGGGAAACACAGGGCTTCTTATCTTATTGGCATTTAACGGCGTCATCTCTGTCTTGATGTTTTTGTCAGGCATTGGGCTCTTGGGATGTCGTAAGATTATCGGCCGCCACCTGACTAGTTTGCTTTTCCTCGTTTCCCTTGCCAAGAGCGTTTGGGTTGTCAATGCGGAATCGAAGCAATTTGACCTCATGTTGGTGGCTCTGGTGGTTTGGCCGTTGATCGCGGCAGTCTTGGTCAACACAGTATTTAAGGATGATCTGGTAAGATGAGCAATCCCCAAGGTGTGACAAGAACGGATGGCATCATGACCGGCGTACGCTTTCGCGATCTAAAGATCATTGGGTCGACATGGATGCGTTTTGCATTTCGTAGCGGCGGAGGCGTGGCGTCCTTGTTCTTGGTGATGATCGTCGGCCTTTTTATAGCAACGATATGTATCTCAAGCATCGAGACGCTCGGCGAAGGAATGGGAGGGAGGGGAGTTGAACAAGCGGAGTTAGTTCAAAAAATCTCAGAAAGTAGCTTCGTTTCCAACACTCTCACATTCGTCCTTAGCGGAACTGATGACGAGAAAGCAGCACAAGGCGATTACCTCGTTCACGACCGGCCAGCAATGCTCAGCCTTGCCTTGCTATTCCTTATCTATCTCGTGCCTTTTGGTGTCTGTGCCGCAGCTTTCAACCAAACAGCCGGGGACATCGGTTCGCGAGGGCTGCGTTTCATCTTGTCGCGTACGGAACGCCCGAATATTTTTCTCGGGCGATTCTTGAGCGCCTTCATCTTTGTGGCCATGGCGTTCGCGATTCTGATTACCATCGTCACCGGCTATCTGCATTTCAAACTGGGAATCTACCCCATCGGTGACTTGGTCTTGTGGTGTTTCTGGGGGATCCTCGGATTCGTCATCTATGCTTTGCCCTACGTGGCTTTGGCGTCTTGGGTATCCTGTTGTATGCGGACTCCATTCTCTGCCTTGGCGATGACACTGTTGGCGGCGGTTGGTTCAACGATGGTCCTTCTCATCGTCGGCCTCATCTTGAGCGCGGCTTTGAGCGAACAAACATGGTTGCCCAAACTCATGCCCTGGGGCTGGAAGTCGGAGTTGTTCTCCGGTGATATGACCACGCGGTTGACAGCGTACGGTGCCATGATCGGCTTCACCGGACTTTTCCTCCTTGTTGGACTCATGACTTTCCGGAAGCGAGATCTCTAAGATGGAACTAGCTCTTTCTGTACAGAACCTGGGCAAGCAATTTGGCTCTTTTGCAGCCCTTGACGCCGTTAGTTTTGACGTTAAGCAAGGCTCCCTCTTTGGCCTCCTGGGTCCGAACGGAGCCGGAAAGACCACTCTCTTTTCCATCGTCTCAGGCTTCCTGCAGGCGACAACGGGGCATGTGGAGGTCTTGGGAATTGACATTCGCAATGTCTCTGCCTTGCGGGGGCGTTTCTCGATTCTTCCACAAGACGCCGAATTCCAATCTGGCATTCAGGTCCTCGATCAGCTCATCATGTTTGGCAGGCTTAACGGCCAAAGTAAGCAAGATGCCGAGCGCAGCGCCATGCAGGAGTTAGAGCGTGTTGGGCTGGAAGATATCGCTAAGGTGAATGCGCAGAGCCTCAGCCATGGCATGGCCAAACGTGTGGCCTTGGCCCAGTCCTTCTTAGGCGACCCCGACGTGATCATCTTGGATGAACCAACGGCTGGTCTTGATCCCGACAACGCTCGGCGCATTCGCGAGCTTGTACGCAACATGAAGGGCGACAAGACTGTTCTTCTATCGAGCCACAATCTCCAGGAAATCCAAGATCTCTGTGATTCCGTGGTCATCCTCAATCAGGGCAAAGTGCGCTTTGACGCTGACATGTCGACGATCACTCAGTCAGACAATCTCTCACGCATCTCTGTTTTTGGCGATGTCGGCGACGATGTCGGGCAAGCTATCGACAAACTACCCGTCGTTGCGAGGATTGAAACCGACATTCGTGGTGAGGACTCAAGTATCAATGTGCATTTTACTTTTGGTGCCAATGACACCAAGGAAACAGCCATGAAAACCGTGCTGGAAACCTTGCTCGCCCACGACGTTGTGCCTCGCAAGATTGTCGAAGGGGCCAGCCTGGAACAGAGATTCCTTGAGGTTACTGATGGCCAATTTGACGGCGCATCCAGTACATAGACTGCCTTATTCACGAGGTTGTGGTCACTTGCGGCGGGATGTAGATGCCATCGCTGCTGAATTTGAGGTCATGCCTTTGTCGGGGCATCGGTTAGGATGTGTCCATGACGCTTCCGGCCGTACAAGGAGGTTCCCCCACGGGCTTCTCGGACCACATGACTCGTGGATTTAAGATTCTTGCTGGGTGTGTGCTTGCCCTTTTGCTGGTGGAGCTGAGCACACGTCTGATATTGCCCCCTGGAAACTGGACCCCAGAGCAAGGGTTGGCACCATCAGCCTATTGGTTGGGCCAAAATGACATCATTCTTACCAAGCCCAACCTTGATACTTGGACCTGCGCCAATCTGAGTCCTTGGACCAAACTGCGCACAGACCATCGTGGTTTTCGAATTCCTAACCTAGTGCGAAACCCGACGCCCGCCGGTGAAAAAATTCTCGTGCTTGGGGCCTCCAACACCTGGGGCATGGGCGTGGCAGCCGAAAAAACTTGGCCTTTCGTTTTCGAGAGATATTTGAAAGAGAAGGGCGACGGCATCGAAGTTATGAACGCCGCTCAGGTTGGCTACACATTGCCCCATATGTTCTTGCGCACTCAGCAATTGGTGGATGATATCGATGTTGACCGTGTTTTCATCGCTGTGCCATCCTCAGGTTTGTACATGTTCGGGTTGGGGAGTTCCGCAGACCCCTGGCACTTTGTGAACTTCCATCCTTGGCAAGTGACAACTCTACCTTTGGAATATCCGTTTCAAGATCTTCCGGCCTTAGAGCAAGTGGGGCAGTTTGTCCTACGTGCGGATCGAAGTTTTGCCGGGACTTTCGTCGACGTGCTGAGAACGAAAAGCGCGCTCGGGCACCGTATTTGGGTAAAATCGGCCTTGCGGCTAAGAAGGTTCGATGTGGTACGAGGAGAAAAGGTCATTGATCTTGAGAGACTCAAGAAATCGGCAGCTCAATTAGGGCAGAGATTTTGCGATCTGGAAGACAACTTGGCCTCCCGAGGTATTGGTCTACATTTGGTGTTTTTCCCTGCCGAGTGGGAAGACTTGGGACTCGCCAACAACGATACTGAACAAGCTATCCTCGCCGCCTTTCAGCAGGTGGCTCGCGTCGGCCTGCGGCGCTTCCCAAGAGCCGATCTCCGTGCCGACCCTCGCTACCGTATTGCCTTGGATTCCCAACCTGGAACTGACGTTCTTATTGACGGGCGACATCTGTCAGCGCGGGGACATGAAAAGGTCGCCCAAGCTCTGGCAAGGTGGTACATCGACAAGAATATCGGCAAGAGGTGAACGTGATTGAGCCACAGAGATTGAGGGACTGATATTCTTTTCTCAACCATCCCTTTCGCCATTTTCTTTCCCTGCGTCTTGCTGGTGCACCGCTTGCTCAAGCCTGGCGCGGCGCGGAAGTCCTTTCTTCTGGCGGCGAGTTACTACTTCTACTCGTGCTGGGACTGGCGTTTCCTCGGTCTCATCCTTGCTTCCACACTGGTTGATTTCCTGGCTGGGAAAAAGATCTATCGAGCCCAGGACGAGAAATCCAAACAACGATGGTTGGGGCTCAGCCTGTTCGCCAACCTGGGAATCTTGGCGTTCTTTAAGTACTTCAATTTCTTTGCTCACTCCCTCGTGCAGCTTTTGCAGGGGGCGGGGCTTGAGATAGGATACAGCACGCTGAACATTGTCCTCCCTGTTGGAATTTCCTTCTATACCTTCCAAACTCTTAGCTACTCGATCGACATCTATCGCGGACGCTTGAAACCTACGCAGTCCTTCCTTGATTTCTCACTCTTCGTGGCGTTCTTTCCGCAACTCGTCGCCGGCCCGATCGTCAGAGCATCTGAGTTTTTGCCTCAATTGGAAGAAGCTCCAAGACGAAAACCGGCTGATTTCTTCGAAGGCCTTGAGAGGTTTTTGGTTGGCCTGGTGAAGAAGGTTCTGATCGCAGACATCGCTGCAGGAGTCGTTGACCCGGTATTCAATGACCCGACACTCTTTTCTGGTGCGGCTTGTGCTGCAGGGGCCTTGGCATTTACCATTCAGATCTATTTCGACTTTTCCGGGTACTCAGATATGGCCATTGGTCTAGCTGGAATGCTCGGATTCCGGTTGCCCGCCAATTTCCGGCTACCCTATTTGTCTACATCCATGACTGACTTTTGGCGTCGTTGGCACATCTCATTGTCTTCTTGGTTTCGCGATTATCTCTACATTCCCTTGGGAGGGAATCGTCGGGGGACCTTCTTGACCTACCGTAATTTGGCGGTGACATTTTTGCTCACAGGTTTGTGGCATGGGGCCAATTGGACTTTTGTCGCTTTTGGCCTTTGGAATGGTCTTCTCTTGCTTTCTGAGCGCGTCTTGTTTCGAGGGCGTGAGCGTCTCGACCATGCTCTTGCGATTCGCAAACTCTTGGGTTTTTCCTACTGCTTGACTGCCACTGTGATCGCGTTTGCCGTGTTTCGTTCACCTTCCATTTCCGCTTTCTTTGATCTGGCGGGACGCGTCCTACGGGCGGACAACGGGGCAGATGTTTGGTTCTCACCTCTGAGGTTTGCCTATGTTCTTGGAGCCGCAGTCGTCTACCATGGTCTGAGTGCGCTTCATGTACGTAGAAAGGCCGCCGAGACCCTTGACCCATGGTTCTGGCGGCCCTTTTTCTACATGACAGTTCTTCTCGTTCTCTTGGCCTATGCTCCACTCGACAAGAGAGCATTCATCTACTTTGCGTTCTGACCAGACCTATGCTTTGGATCTGGCAGGAAGAGCTAAGACCGGAACATGGGCGCTTCTGACCACACGCTCTGTGCGGCTTCCCAGAATATGATCTCCCAGGGAATCCCGGCCCGATGTAGCCATGACAATGAGTGGATTCTTGAACGGTTCCAAGGAGCCATTGATGCAACTTACGAAGGAACCGACTTCGGTTGTCGAATCGGTTTCTATGCCACACTCATTCTTCAGTGTCGTGGCCATGGTCTTGACCTTGGCCGACACGTCATCGATCAATGATGGCAAGTAAACGTCCAAGCTGGGAATGCCATCGATGGGATAGGCCGCAGCAAAATAGTCGTCAATGGCATGCACAAGAGTGACGCCAAGGCTGAGTTTCTTGGCCAAAGCCCCGGCTCGCTTGAGAGCGTTCTTAGATGCATCTGAAAAATCGACTGGACTGATGATTCGGTCGAAGGGGACTTCACTCTTCTTGGTTGGGATCTTGTTCAGATCCAATGTCATGACTGGGAACTTACAGCTTCTGAGAACCCGTTCGGCTACGCTTCCAAACATGAGATGGTCGAGTCCACTACGGGCATGGGTTGGGATAAGGACCATGTCCGATCCAGTTTCTTGTGTTGCGTGGTGAATGGAATCGATCAAGTTGGAAAAGTCGGCCGTACTTCTCGCTTCAACTTCGAGATTGACCAAGGCTGGGTCATCAACCAAAGCGCTGAGCCATTCTTCGTCTACTTGAGTGTCATCAAGAGAGGGCCCAGCGTCGAGCCACCTTTCCGGAGCGGCGTGATAGAGGACCAGGTCCGCATCCAAGTGGCGAGCGATCCAACCGGCCTCGGTCTTGCACTGGTCGAAATGCTCAACAGAGTCGATACAAAGCAGGATTTTCTTAGGAAACATAGTAGTCCTTTCTTCCTCAGGGATTCTCACCACGGGACCGTCTTGCTCTTCCGTGACCGTGACCAAGCGATCAAACGTGATCAATTCCCATATTGGATGGTAAGAACCCAATTTGGGCCATATTTAGCAACGCGAATAGAGTGCCATTTTTCTCGAGAAATTGAGAAGGACAAATAATCTTTGCGCTGACGAACTCTGTTCACACATCTGATGCATCAAGCGTATGATGCAACAGTTGCTAAACGAAGAGAAGAAGCCATGGGTGAACAAAACGTCAGTGATTCACAGCAAGCTGAGGAACTTCGCACATTTGTTCGCTATGTCCTGCGGGATTTGCGCGCATTAGAGGTCATGATTGAGTCAAATCGCATCGAATCGGACGTTGTTCGAATCGGAGCAGAGCAGGAATTCTTCTTGGTTGATGAGGCACACCGGGCGGCTCCCGTTTGCGAGAAGATGATTCCCCTCCTCAGTGATATCGATGTCACGCCAGAATTGGCTCGTTTCAATATTGAGCTGAACGCTCCACCTTTGGAGTTTGTTGGCTCCTGCTTGTCGGACTTGGAAGATTACTTGTTGAAGGGCACGTATCGCGTTCGAGAAGTAGCCAAGGAATTCGGCGCGCGGGCTCTCCTGACAGGTATCTTGCCCACCCTATCGATTTCTGAATTGGGCATGGAGAACATGTCGGATTCGCCCCGTTATCGCGCCTTCAACGAGGCGCTGCAACGATTGCGGGGTGGGGCTTTTGAGTTCCGCATTAAGGGAACGGATGAATTGGCCCTCAGTCACGACTCGGTGATGATCGAAGCTTGCAATACATCATTTCAGGCTCATATTCAGGTGAGTCCCGAGTCTTTCGCTGAGTCGTACAATATCGCCCAGCTCGTTGCTGCGCCTGTGCTTGCGGCTGGAACTAACTCTCCAGTTCTTTTTGGTCAAAGACTATGGCGCGAGACCCGACTTGCCTTGTTCCAACAATCGATGGATACCCGAAAAACATCCAGACATCAGCGTGAGACCAGCCCCCGCGTCAGCTTCGGTACACGTTGGGTCAAGAACGATATCGTCGAAATCCTGCGCGAGGACATTGCTCGTTTTCGAGTCTTGTTGGGTATGCCAATCGAAGAAAATCCATTTGAAGCCATTGAAGCAAACAGGCCACCTCGTTTGGATGCTTTACGGTTGCACAACGGCACAGTCTATCGTTGGAATCGACCGTGCTATGGGGCGATTGACGGCAAGGCTCACATTCGGATCGAAAACCGCATCCTGCCAGCGGGACCGACTGTGGTCGACCAAGTTGCGAACATGGCGTTTTGGTTGGGTTTGATGGTCGGTGGCAAGAAAGCGTTTCGCGATCTGCCAGATCACATGAACTTCGACGATGCGCGAGGCAATCTGACCGATGCAGCAAGGCATGGATTGGGCGCACATTTTTCTTGGTTGGACGGTCGACAACCTTCGGCGCAATCCCTCATCCTTGATGAGCTCTTGCCAGTTGCGCGGCAGGGTCTTGAGCTGAGGCGGATTGATCCGGCCGATACTGAAAAGTACTTAGGCCTCATCGAGGCCCGGGTCTCGTCAGGGCTAACTGGATCTCAATGGATTCTCAGTTCTTTGGCATCCATGAAAGGCAAAGGGTCTAAGACAGAGTGTTTGGCGGCAGTAACAGCCGGAATGAGAGTGCGCCAAGAAGAGAACAAACCGGTGCATACTTGGGGGCTTGCAGATATCGACGAATCCGGTGGTTGGAAGAAACACTACCAACGCGTTGATCAGTACATGTCGACTGAGCTATTTACTGTGAATGAGAATGAAGCCGTTGATCTTGTCGCCTGCTTGATGGACTGGCGACACGTTCGCCATGTGCCGGTCGAAGACGACGATAATCGTCTTGTTGGTATTCTCTCGCACCGAACGTTGCTGCGTTTGGTCGCGAACAGCTGGTCGACTGAAAGTGGCGCTCCGGTTCCGGTGAAGGACATCATGCATACAGATCTGGCGACGATTGGTCCCAATGGGACAACACTTGAAGTTATCGCTTTGATGCGTGAACGCAAAGTTGCGTGTTTGCCGGTTGTCGAAGATGGACGTCTTATCGGATTGGTGACGGAGTTTGATCTCATCAAGATCGCTGCCCCACTCCTAGAGCGCGCTCTTCAGGAATAGCCAAACTATCGAGCGGGGAGGTTGTTGACGAATTCTTCCGCAGCTGCGATTCTCTGGGCGCTATCTGGAAACAAGATCCCAAATTTGGCCATCAAGACTTCGTCGTCTTCTTGGGTGATGAGAGAAGCGACGTGAGGATAGAGTTCTCGTTCTTCATAGCTCATGTGATCTCGGCTCAGTCCGGCGTAGCCGACCGCATTCCACAAGAATGAGGCGCGTTCTTCTCGACTCCGGATGGCAGCCGATTTGCGCATGCCTTCCAAGTGATGCCGGCCATCCATGTGGTCGTGAGTGAGCCTTCGGCCAAGGTATGCCGCTTGACGGTTCTTTCTTTCCAAATGATCGAAGAGCACTTTTTCTTCTCTGGCATGGTGAAACGTCTCAATGAAGTCGTCGACGAAGGTGACAATCCTGATCAAGGAGAAATCCAGCTCTTCCAAGTTTTCGACCTTCTGACAAACGATTTTGAAGCGCCCAAGGAATCGTCCGATAATCGCATGATCCTGTCGCAGGCAATCGATAGTCTTGCAGGTTTCAGCGTTGGCCACGAAGACTACCTCGATTGAGCGTTGCGCAGAAGTTCGTAGGCCTTGAGCATGGGTTCGGCGAGATCAAGGGCACTAATCACGCCGATGTTCTCGTTCTCGTCAAGGACTAAGACATGGTGGATCCGGTTGTCTCTCATGAGGGCGGCCACGTCCGGAACCGTCGATTCGGGGGAGCAGGATATGACAGCCGGGTTCATAGCTTCCTCGGCCAAACAATCGCGCCAGTTCGATTCCCGTGTCAAGCAGAAATGAATCAGGTCAGTCTTGCTGATGACTCCCCTGAGCTTGCCGTCTTCGGCAACCACAGGGAGGTAGGAGATTCTCAGGGTCTCCATGGTGCCCGCAACCTCGAAAAGCGGGGAGTTTGGTGACGTGACGATCGCCTTGGTCATGAGGTCTTTTGCGACTGCATACATCTTAGACATCCTATTTCTCAACTGCCAAGGGTGCCAAGTTCATCAACGAGATAACTTTGTAACACGTCATTTTCCGACTGTTCATGATTTCGTATGGCTTCAAGCGCGGCTTCAATGCAGTCGCGAAACTCCTCGATTGCACCATCCTCATATGACTTGGTCACAAGGTCTGATAGAAGGCGGCGTAATGCAACATGTTCCTCGACCAGTCTCTCTATTTTTCTCGAGAGGTGCGGTGCGTTCAGGACGACTTCTGACATGTACCCGTTTTTTTCTTCATAGTGAAAATGGGCGATGACGGATTTGCTCAGCTTGCGAAACTCCCGTTCCAAAATGTAGCGCAACCGATCTTGGCTTAGAAGGTCCACGGGAGCGTTTGCAAGCAATTTTAGTCGGTCCATGGCGTAGTCGAGGTCGTGGTGCTGCGCCAAAACTTGTTGTTGCCGTTGCATGGTTCGGTCCTTACTCGGGCTAATCATGGAGATCAAACTTCTCCATACGATAGCGGATTTGGTCGCGGCTCATGTGTAAAAGTCTCGCAGCGGCTGATTGATTCTTTTTGCTAAGGTCGAGGGCCCTAGCAATAAGATCTCGCTCGAATGCCTCAAAATCCAATCCCTGAGGTCCCAAGACCATCTCAGCTTTCGTTTTTGCGGAGGAACGGGCTTCCTTCGAAATAGCACGAGGGAAGTCGGCAACGGTGAGTGTGGGGCCATCAGTTAGGATCATGGCTCTCTCAATAACGTTGCGCAGTTCCCGGACGTTTCCGGGCCAATCATGGCCTCTCAGGGCATCTTCCATCTTCGGATCGATACCTGTGATCGGCTTGCGGAATTCAACGGCATACGCGTCAACAAACATCTGAGCCAAGTCGATAACGTCTTCGGAGCGTTCACGAAGTGGCGGTATCTCTACCGGAATGACGCTTAGGCGATAGAATAGATCTTCGCGAAACTCTCCACTTGCCATCTTCTTACTGAGGTCTTGATTGGTGGCTGCGATGACGCGGACGTCCACTTCGATTTCTTTTGTACCTCCGACTCGGCGGAACGTTCTCTCTTCCAAGAAACGTAGGAGTTTTGCCTGGAGTGAAAGAGGCATGTCGCCGATCTCGTCCAAGAAAATCGACCCACCATCGGCCAGTTCGAAGAGACCGGCTTTTGTGGCAACGGCACCAGTGAAGGCGCCTTTTTGATGACCAAAGAGTTCGCTTTCAAGTAGGTTCTCACTGAAATCGGTACAGGTGATGGTCATCAAAGGGCAGCTTGCTCGAGCCGAGGTGTAATGGAGCCTCTTGGCGACGACGTTCTTGCCAGTGCCACTTTCACCAAGGATTATTGCCGTCGATGCGCCAGCGCTATTGAGCTTGGAGATCAGAGAATCTAGGTCGGCCATGGCTTCTGAGGATCCAACCAAACGAGGTGCTCGTTCGTCGTCGCCAGCCTCCCGCCGAAGGCGCTCCACTTCGCGTCTCAGTCGTGTGGTTTCCAGTCCACGCTTCACATGCTCAAGAATTTCCGCGAATTCAAAGGGTTTCTTGATGTAGGTGTAGGCCCCGGTCTGCATGGCTTCGACAACGCCTTCGATGGAGCTGTACGCTGTCATCATGATGGTGACTTGGCCAGGACATGTGCCGGCGATGCGTTTCAAGACTTGAAGGCCATCCAAGTCAGGGAGTTTGTAGTCAAGGAGGATCAGGTCAACAAAGCGGTCTTCAAGGATCGCTAATCCAGCAGTTGCGGTGGCCGCCTCAAGAACTCGAAAGCCCTCTTGTTCAAGCCGGGATTTCAGCGAAAATCGAATAAGATCCTCATCTTCAATGACCAGAATTGTGTCTGACTGCGTCATTTTCCCCATTTTTGGGGCTGAGTCTCGTTCTGTTTGTGGGAATTCACTCATATTCTCAACTCTCTGCTGCTGTCTGATGAGGCCTTGAGGCCTCGCCACAGACCGGTTTTACTCATTTTCGGTTCCTTGGCGTCATTTGACTGTGGTTCACTATGCAAGGAACGGGCCACAAAGACGTAGATTTTGCCGGGACTCATCTTCTCTTAACATGAAGTGGATTGTTCACTCTTTTTGAAAGGGCGCATCGTGCCTGAGCTCATGGCGGCTGCAAAGCCAGCAGAATACGTGGTGATGGTCGTCGAGGATAACCAGGATTTTGCTGAGAACCTCTCGGAGATCATTGCTCAAAATGGACCTGTCCCCGAGGTCTACGGCGATCTCTGTTCTGCCAGACTTCGCTTGAGGGATTTTACTCCAGACATTTGTTTCGTCGATTTACGGCTTCCAGATGGTGATGGCGAGGATCTCGTTGCCGATCTGGCCCGGACCCATCCTCACACCTTGAGTATCGTGCTCACAGGAAACGCTTCCATTCAATCGGCGATATCCGTCGTTAATGCCGGTGCTTTCGGTTTCTTGTTGAAGGACATGCCGGTCCAAGGGATTCTCAATAGCTTCACCCGCGCCTGCGAGCGCATTGACCTAGAACGTCAAAAAGAAAACCTTGAAGAAAAGCTGCGGCATCAAGAGCAGCTGGCACTCATTGGCCAAATGTCTGCCACGTTGGCCCACGAGATCAAAAACCCCCTGACAGGGATCAGTCAGGCTTTGGAGCTTCTTCTCGATGCTGTTGGTGAACCGCCGTCCTTGGCCGGGTTGAAGGACTCTATCCTGAAACGTTTTCGAGCTATGAATGATCTTGTTGAAGACTTGCTCGAGTTCTCCAAACCATTGAATGTCAAACGCGCGCGTGCTGACATGTTGGAACTTGTAGCGGGAATCGAATCCGAGTTGCGTTCTGAAGGGCGACTGAAGGGCGTGGAAATCATCGTTTCCCTGGGTGAAAACGCTGAAGCGCCCCGCCTCGATGAGGTGCATTTCCGCATTCTCCTACGTAATCTCTTTCGAAACGCCGATCAGGCCATGGAAAACCAAGTGGTCCGACAATTGCTGATAACAACGTCCTTGAGGGATGGTCATTTTGTCATCGAAATTGGTGACACGGGGCCTGGGATCCCAGAGGACAAACTTGGCAAGATTTTTGAACCATTTTTCACCACGAAGACAAGGGGAACAGGATTGGGTTTGGCACTCGCTGCACGAATTTTGGATGAGCACAACGGTTCTATTGGTGTGCGCAATGTGCCCGGCTCTGGCGCTCTGTTTACCATTGAGCTAGACGAGTGAAAAGATCAAATGGCTACGACATGACCGAAGAATTCGGGAACTTCAAGGACTACTTGGGGATTGATGAGAGAACGTCTTTCATCGTTCAGTCCATCAAGCCGTTTCTGCTCGCAGAACTCGAAACCATTGTCACCGGTTTCTACCGTCGTATGCGCACCCATCCAGAAGCGATGGCACGTTTTCCCGGAGGAGAAAAACAACTATCTCGCCAGGAGGTTGCGCTTCGAGGTTGGCTCATCAATTTGTTTGACAACGCGGGAGACCTCGAATCTGGCGCGGCACAAATGCGTATTGGTGCGGTTCATTTGGCTGCCGCTGTCAACGAAGAACTGATGATCGCTTCGATGAACTGGTTGCGTATCGATATTTCCGACGTCATACGTGCAGCGGACCTACCGGAGGGCATCGGGCTCTACGAGAGTATTGATGCCATCAACATGCTACTTGACCTCAACCTCGGGCTGATTCTGACGTCCTATTGGCGTGCCCTTCAAGAACGCGTCATGCAGGCTGATCGGTTGATTCTGATTGGCCAATACACAGCTGCCATAAACCACGAATTGCGCAACCCTTTGGGAGTGATTGGCACTTCCGCTTATCTTCTGCGCGAAGCGCTTAAGGATGACAAGGATGGGAAAACCACCAAGCACCTGGATAAGATTGACCGCAGCCTTGAAAGAGCGAACTCTATCATCGCCGGGTTGCTTCGGCTCTTGCGCGTGGAAAAACCCCAGCGCCAGCGTGTTGTGCTCGGCGAGTTCTTGGCGGAGCAAGAAGACAATCTCCTGATCCCGCCCACAGTTCAAGCCGAGTTTCGGCCTCCCCTTGACCAGGAGGCCCAAGCCATGTTCGACTCTATCCAACTCGGGCAGGTTGTCGAGAATCTGGTGCGCAACTCTATCGATGCTATGGAAGGAAAGGGAAGGCTGATTGTCGAGATCCAGAATGGACCGACGGCGGTGGAGATCTTGGTAGCAGACGATGGACCGGGAATTGCCGCCGAACTCACCAACCAAATTTTCGATCCACTTTTCAGCACGAAGAGTTTTGGCACGGGTTTAGGCCTGACTCTGGCGAAAGCCATTGTTGAGTCGCACAGTGGTTCATTTCAAGTTTGCGAAGGTCTGGATGGAAAAGGAGTGGGCTTTAGAATCATCATTCCCCACTATCTTGCGCCAATCATGTGAAAAGAGCCGAAAGCCTGTCTCTGCCCTAGCAGTTCTACAGACTTTCAGCTCCTTGGCGTGTCAGACCTTCTTACTTGAGGGGAATCAACTGCAAGACGGCGAAGACTGGGTTATCGCCGAAGGCACCAATCACCACATAGTCGTTGTTCTTGATCGATGTTGAAGTCGAAAATGACTGCCCAGATGGTGGGCTATTCGCAATCGCTTTGGTGAACTTCAGAACGATATTGTCCAAGGCGAGACTACCACCTTCGGCATCGTAACTAGTGGGCTGAAAGCTCAAGCGCGCAGTCACACCATCAGCGCCATTCATGGACAAGGAAATCGGTTGTCTGCCCCCAGCGGAAACCCGAATGACACCCGAAGCGACGGAGCGAAAGTGTTTATAGGGTGACATTTGCCGCAGTTCATTGGGGATGAGTTTGTCCAACCGGTCACCCACTTCGTCTTGGGCTCCTTGGATCAACTGGCAGGAAATCATGAATTGAGCCTTGGGTTGATCGATTCTCTGCAAGACTGCAAGCATCTTTTCGATGTGGTCGTTGGTGTCGCGCATGACCACTATGCCGCGATTATAGACCAAGGTGATGTTCTGTTCGGATTGTTGTGAAGCAGAAGTGCTTACGTCAATCCGACGCCGAAAAGAACGAAGTGCACTTTCAGCGTCGCCGATGGTTATGAATCGCACCTTGTATTCTTTGACCGCTAAGGATCGCTTGAATCGATGAGTTGTTTGCTCTGCAACGTCCAGGCGCGCAAGAGGTGACTTCATTTTCGCGACCATGTTGGCCTCGTCGTAGAGGATGATTGAGTTGCCGAAACTCTGTAGATTATGCGCGTAACGATAGGATCCATCTTCGCTCATGACCCGAATTGAGCGTCCGTGCAGCTGTTGCAATACTCTGTTGATCTCTCGCAGACGACGGATATTTGTAATAGCAACGAACTCAAGTTTTATTGCGGATTCGTCAATGTTGACGCGGGAGTTCCTCTGTGATTTTTTCGTTGGGGTGGTTTCTTCTTGGCAAAAAGCAGGCGTCAAGATGAGTGCTGCCAAGACAAGAGTAAGCAAGGTCGTCTTCATTTTTCATTCTCCAAAATCGCCGGCTCATCCATGGCAATGGGTTGAACGAGAATGAGCCGTACTCGTCCATTCTTGAGCAAGAGTCCGCCTTGCTCCAAAACAGTGGTCGTTATGGCCCCGGATGCCGCAACTTCCACTTTGTCTGTTGTTGTGATTTCCGAAATGGTTCGTCCTTCATGATCTTCTAACTTTGCGGATCCATTGGTGGAAAAAGACCAAATAGTCATGGCTGCGAGGATGGATGCCGCAATTAGAGCTGCCGATTCTCGCCAATGGCGAACGAACGGCTTGCGATCGTGTGACGAGACAAAACCGGGCGCTTCAATCTCATCCCATGCCTGCCGCAGCAGATCGACGACAGCACGAGTCGTCGCGTCCCCAGGAAGATCTTCAGCATCTTCAAATGGTGGTGTGTCTTGTGTCTTCCAAGAACTCGAAAGTTCGTCGAAGAGATCATCACGTTTGCTGCTCATGCGAGTTTCCCTTCATCGAGATCAAGACGCCTCGAAAGCAAGTCACGCAAGCGGCGGCGTGCCAGAGTCAAAATCGAACGGACACTACTTTCTGTTACTGCCAAAGTGATGGCGACTTCCGCAGTTGGGATGCCTTCCAAATCTCGAAGTACAAAGACTTCACGCTCTCGAGGGGAGAGGTTGCCAAGTGCATCTATGAGAATAACCTTGAGCTCGTTCGATTCGGCGTCTCGATTGGGCCCAGAATGCGCTGGTGTCCGCTGTTCTCTTGTCGAATTGAGGGGCTCAAAGGTGGCATGTTTTCTGATTCGTAAGCGGTCGCGGCATAGGTTGGCCACCACTGTGTTACGCCAAGCTCTGAAACTCTTGCTGGCATTCCAACTGTCAAGTCGATCCATGAGTTTTACCATTGCCTCTTGCGCCAAGTCCTCCGCCGCGGCGTAGTCACCGAGGAAGCCAAGACAAATTCGGAAAACCGAGGGATGGTCTCTTCTGAGCCAAGAATCCATGGCTTGGGCATCTCCCAAGCGCGCTCTCAAAACAACGTCGTTGTTGTCAGTCCTGGGATTGTCTGGTTGCTTGTTTTTCATGACTTCCAAGATAGAGACGGGCCCGGGGGATGGAGCGCTGAAGAGAATATAGAAAGATGTTTTTTCTCTCTGAAGTCACAGGAAACGGGACCTTGCGGCCAATTGCTGATTGGTGACAGAACGGCCCTTGATCTTTGTCTTCTGAAGGGGCACATTGACAATCGTTGGAAGTTGTCGTTTCGAGGGCGCATGCGTTTCTCGGTTGCTCCGACTTCATTTTTGACTCGCGGAACAGGGAAGTGTGGTGCAAATCCACCGTGGTCCCGCCGCTGTAAGTGGTGACAACATCTGCACTTGGCCACTGCCTCTTTGAGGTGGGAAGGCGCAGATGGCGATTGATCCACGAGCCAGAATACCTGGCCGCGAGTAATGTTTTCACGGTTGTCTTCGGGTTCAAAGGCACGTGGGATCAATCCGCACACGGCGGGTGTTCCTTTCAGTTCGATTTGATTCTGCCCTGATCTCGAAGACCAAGTCATGCAAGCCGGCGCGAGACCGTGCTGCGTGGGAAATGGTCTACATGTTTCATCTCAAATCTATCTTGAGCGCCACAATCTTGGCGCTGATTCTGGTTTTTTTCTGCCAGACTTCTGTTCATGCTCAATACGCTTCCACGGTCCTGCAATTCAATCAAGGCACCGGGAGTGGCATTTTTACGCAATCAAACATCCTAGGAGCACCTTCCGGAGCTGGATTCAACAATGGGTCTTTGGATGTCTTGACACTGGGAGTCCAAGGCAACGTCACTGTTGGTTTCAATGCAGCAATCGTGAATGGTCCCGGCGTTGATTTCACCGTCTTCGAAAACGGCTTCGAGTTTCCTCCGGGATTCATCTTCACTGAACTTGCTTTCGTTGAAGTGTCAACCGATGGACTCAACTTCGCTCGATTTCCGAGCATCTATCAAGGTGTCCAAGGTCCGTTCGGGAGCTTCACGACATTTCCCTATGGCAGCAGTATCAACTTGGCTGGTGGGATGCCTGTGATCGCTAATCCCCTATTCAATACGATCGACCCTTTGAATCCCGTGTACTCTGGTGGTGATGCATTCGACTTAGATGACCTCGCCAATCACCCCAGTGTTCTGTCTGGCGTTGTCGACTTGAACAACATTAATTTCGTCAAGATGATCGACGTCGAAGGAGGTGTCGACACTGACGCTAGCGGCACCTTGATTTGGGACTCGACTAGCAGCGCAGACATCGATGCGGTTGCGGCGCTCAACACGGCAGCAAACTCAAACGCTGGAACGCCGACTTGTGGTTTTTCCGTGGATGCCCAGGGGTATGTTCATCTGACATTCTCCGACCCAGACGGTGTTATGGATCTTGATGGACTGAGTTTCATGGGGTCTGCCAATCTTGCCAACTTCACTCCCGCGGAGTTGTTGCAGGTCTATGATGTTTTCTTTGTCGACGCATTTAGTATTGACTTTCGAACCAAGATTCCTGTTGTTGGCCTGAACCTGAATATCGTCGCTGGCGTTTGGATTCGAGACCTGGCAGGGCACACCTGCTTTGATCAATTTGTTGTGCCTCGCTAATTCCATTCTACCACTGGCAACCCAGCACTGGTTGGGTTGCCGCCTGCGACTCACCACGGCTTTGCGAAAAGGCGGACTCATGATAGCCAAGCTCTTGTTTCTACTTATTTCTTCGAGCTTGATTCTCAGCCTGAGAGCTCAAGTCCCACTTCACGTCTTGCCAGGCACTGCGCCGTTAGAGCGATTCGGTTCGTCCATGGTTGAAGTCGGTGACCTCAACGGTGATTTAGCACCTGAATTGGCGATTGGCACTGGTAATGGTCGCGTGGACGTGACGGATGGTTCATCCGGTCGGCTTGCCTTCTCGTTGACCGGGTTGCCAAATGAAGATTTTGGCTATGCGTTGGCAAGTATGGGTGACATCGATGGCGACCAGGTGCCGGATATCGCTGTTGGCGCCCCGTCATTTTCGAACCCAGCCGGAGCGGGGCGGGTCATTTTCTTTTCCGGGGCTACCGGCATTCCCTTTGCCACGCTGCTTGGGGGTACAGCCGGTGATCGTTTCGGCTTTAGTCTCCTCGCTGTTGACTTGACAGGTGACCGTTTGCTGGATCTTGTTGTTGGTAGTCCGGGACGGGATCTACCGGTGACCGATGCCGGCGAGGTTTCTCTTTTCGACGGCCAGACCCAACTTTTGCTTTTGTCAGCAAGGGGCAACCAACTCGCTGAGAACTTCGGTTTTTCATTGGCCTGGATCAAGGATGTGAATGGCGACTTTGTTCGTGATGTCATTGTTGGCGCTCCAGGAGGCAACCAACCGCCAATGACAACATTTTTTGGTGGCACGGGTGAAGTGCAACTCCTCTCTGGATCGAGTTTCGCCACTTTGTTGCTGTTGCAAGGCGTTGAGGCTGAGTCACTTTTCGGTTCAGCCGTTGCTTCTTGCTCCGATGTTGATGACGACGGCCTTGATGACATTGTTGTCGGAGCACCGGGAATGGACGAAGGGCCCGGTGTGGACTGCGGCCTTGTGTCCATCTTTGGTTCAACGCAAGGAAGAGAGCTTGCCGGTTTTGTTGGAGTGGAATCGGGAGAGCGCTTTGGTGCTGTCCTGTGCAATCTGGGTGATATCGATCAAAGTGGAACCACCGACCTTGCCGTTGGTTCTCCCTCTTGGGGTGAAGTTGTTAGTGGGCGTGTCGAGGTCATCGATGTTCCTTTGAACCGGACGATCTTTGAGTTCCACGGATCTGGCGTGTTCGAGAATGTTGGCAAAAGCGTCGCTGCGAGCCGCGGATTTGGCGCCGACAAGTATGGTGAGTTCTACTTTGGTGCCAGTGGAGCTTCACCCAATGGAATCTTTTCAGGGCAAGTTCGTAGCTTCAGTTTTGGCCGTGGACTTTATGGTGTTTTGCCACGGGGAAATGTTGGCGCCTCGGGGGGAGCCAATCCAGCACCTTTGCTGCGGATTAATGGCCAAGGTGGGGGCTGGAAACGCCATCATGTCCGTGTGTCCTTGGGATCACCTTTTGCGGTGTCCTTAGTGCAGCCACCTAATCGAGTGACACCAGCGCCTTTTGTGATCTACGGCATGCTTGGCATTCCTCTCGCGACTTCCGGATTTGACGTGCCTGGCAACGTCGGACGGATGATGGTTCTTCCCTGTGATGCTGCACCCAGTTTGCAACCCAACTTGTTCACCTTCGCGGATGCCGCGGGTTCGTCTCTTTGCCCTTCTTTGGTGCAGGCAACGCCAACCCCGTGGAGCGTCCTACTTCCGGGAATCAACTTCCCGCTTTCGTGGACGCTTCAGGGTTTGGTGGAGATCGCGCCAGGTGTGGTTGAAGTGACTAACGCAGTCCTATTGACTATTGACTAGAAGTTCTCGATCGACTGAGACTATTTCTCAGTCACTGAACTCTCTTGACTTCATGTAACTGTGCTCATCGGCGGGGAATGTTCCGTCCCGGACTTCTTCAACGTAGGTGCGCGCGGCGTCTCGAATGACGTCGGCGACTTTGGCATAGCGCTTGGCGTGTTTGGGCAAGAAATCTTCGTACATGCCCATAATGTCGTGAAAGACTTGCACTTGGCCATCGCAACCAGCACCAGCTCCGATGCCGATTGTCGGGATCGTGAGTGCCTCAGAAATCTGTTTCGCCAGGGGAGCTGGAACCAATTCGAGCACAATGGCAAAAGCTCCGGCGTGTTCCAGTGCCAAGGCCGCAGCCATGAGGCGTTCCGCGGCTTCTTGGGTTTGGCCCTGAACTCGGAACCCACCAATCATGTGGATAGATTGGGGTGTCAGGCCGATATGCCCCATGACCGGGATTCCTGAAGCGACCAGAGTGCCAACGACTTCCGCCATTCGTCGACCACCTTCGACTTTAACGGCGTGTGCGCCACCTTCAGCGATGGCCCGACCTGCAGACTTCAATGACAAGGGCAAGTCTGAACTTGAGTATGTGGCGAAGGGCAGGTCAATCACGATCATGGCATTCTTGGCCCCTTGCGAGACAGCTTGGCAATGATGGATCATCATGTCCAAAGTCACACGAAGGGTGGAGTCGTGCCCCTGCACAACCATGCCCAAGGAATCTCCGACCAAGAGCATGGGGGTGCCAACACTGTCCAGAATCTTGGCAGATGTATAGTCGTAGCAAGTGATCATGGGGATTTTCTCCCCGCGTTGCTTCATGCGCCTAAGATCGTGAATCGTGGGTCGTTTTGCCATGTTCTATGCTCGATAATAGCGAGATGGGATCCATGCGAATCCACCTCGATTACTGTTTTTTCGCGTGATGATGTCGCGGGCAGCTTCTTCAATGTCTGCTGCCGAGAGCACAGTAGCATCTTCTAGCTTATGGCATTGGGCGATTCCGGGGATGTTCTTTTGTCCCAAAGCTCGGGTGGGGACACCTGGGAAGCGCTCTACGACATGGCCTTGGATCGAACGCACGAAACCGGCGAAAGCGCGGTCTTCGGCGCAGACGATGACATTTTCTGTCTTGGCCACACTCTTGTAGACTGTT
>JAJRYU010000416.1 GCA_024275615.1 Planctomycetota bacterium | reverse complement strand
CATCACCAGGGTTGCGATAGGCGTGTGCGCCAAGAGTCCGCAACGTGTTCAAGATGAACCCTAGGAGTACGACGAAATACCAAAGCACAGCGGCATTCCAACTGCCAGACAACAAGGTCTTTCTTTTGCGCGTACTCATAAGAAAGACCTTGTTGTCTGGCAGTTGATCATGCAGTCGTCTGTAGGCCGTGCCCAAGGCGTGGTAGGGCATCGTGGGAAACAAGTGGTGTGTGGCGTGATAGCGCAAACCGACTGGGGCCCAGAGCGGTGTCAGCAGGGGGTTTCCGGGAATATCAACCGAGTCCAAGAATTGGTCCGACAGATCCATGGGTACATCACCAGGGTTGCGATAGGCGTGTGCGCCAAGAGTCCGCAACGTGTTCAAGATGAACCCTAGGAGTACGACGAAATACCAAAGCACAGCGGCATTCCAACTGACCGTTCCACTTTGCATGAGATAGACAAACGTCCAGCCGTAAGCCATGGCGCCGAATTCTTGCCAGCGCCACGATGCATCGTCTCGTTTGGATGGTTCACTTCGCACATATTCGAAATCAATTGTCAAAGATGAGAACCGTTGCCACAGAAACTTACGAATCCTTGGATGCAGGAAAGACAAAGGCGTTAGGACCATGAATCGCAAAGGAAAAGCAAAGGGCAAGACAAGAACTGTAAGGAGGTAGATGACAATGTGGTGGGGGGGTTGGGCTCCGAACGGCAAATACTCGCCGTCCACTTTGCGACCATAGAGCTTTTGCACGTGGTGGTCGTTGTGAACACGAGTATAGGAATATGAAGGAATCATCAACGGCATGCCGCAAGCTAGGTTCCAGACCAAACGAAAAATCTTGAAAGTACCCGTTTTCCGATGAGCGAGTTCATGGATGAAGAGGATGGCTCGGAGGAAGGCGCAAGACGACACGAGATACGAGAGGACTTGGAGTCCACGGTTTTCGGAAAGTGACAGCGTCAAGACGAACATGCCCCAAGCCAGGGTGACGCTGCTGAGAAAATCGATCCAATAGATCCATGGCTTTGGAGCAAATAAGTCGCGAACCAAAGGTTGTGCTTCGGCAACGGAAAATCGTGGTCTATCACTCTTTGATTGCATCGTTCGCTCAGCGTTCACTTTCCGATGACCCCCAGAGATTCCGCGTTCAGCTCGCGTCATGCGTGCTCCAACGATGAAGGACAATAGGAAACTAGCGGATCGGCGAAAAGCCCCCCATGATACTGGTGCCGCCGCAGGGAGGTCCTATAGTGATTCGAAACCTCAACCTCTCTAAATGATGACCTGGAGAAGCCATGCCAGCAGGCAAGATCACCCTCAAGGAGCTTAACCGAGCCACACTGGCCCGCCAGATGCTGCTTGAGCGCAAGGACATCACTCCCTTGGCGGCGGTCGGGAAACTCTGCGGTATGCAAGCTCAAATGCCTCGGCCGCCCTTCCTTGGTCTTTGGACGAGGCTTGCCAATTTTCAACCAGAAAAACTCTCGCGTTTGCTGGAGAGGCGGAAAATTGTCCGTGCTTCGATGATGAGATGCACCATCCACTTGGTGACAGCATCGGATTACTTGGCATTTCGGCCGTGCCTACAGGGGGCTTTTACCAAAGCGATGCACGGGGTTCTTGGCAGGAAGCGGGAATCGCTCGACGTGGAGGACTTGGTGCGAGGGGCTCGGAAGGCCTTCAAGACAAAAGACATGACTTTCAAAGAGCTGGGCTCCGTCTTGGGGCCGCAATGGCCGCAACACGACCCCGGAACAATCCGTTATGCCGTGAGGACTCATTTGCCTCTGGTCCAAGTGCCGACGGATCACAAGTGGAGTTTTTCGAATCGACCAAGTTTTGGCCTTGCCGAGCCTTGGCTCGGGCACAAATTGGATTTTGGCCTTGACGAGACGGCGACGCTTTTTCGCCGCTACCTAGCCAGTTTTGGACCGGCCAGCATTGCGGATTTTCGGATGTGGTCAGGGCTTTCAGGATGCCAGAATCTTGCTGATCGGGAACACGGCAAGCTCGTGGAATTTGTTGGTGAAGACGGCCCGACTCTCTTCGACTTACCCAGAGCTCCGCGACCGAAAAGCCAAGTAGAAGCTCCTGTCCGTTTCTTGCCTGACTATGACAACTTGATTCTTGCGCATGCAGACAGACGGCGTGTCGTGCGTGATGATTACAGATCCCGCTTGTGCTTGAAGAACCTGAGGATCTTGCCGACGTTCTTGGTTGACGGCATGGTCGCGGGCAGTTGGAGTATGGAGGGCAGCAAGCATCGGGCAGAATTAACGATAGAAGCGTTCCACGGCCTGAGCGGCAAGGTCAAGGCGGACCTCAAGCGAGAAGGCAAGAAAATGCTCAGTTTCGCTTTTCCTGATGCAGCCAAACAGACAGTTCAGTGGACTTAGGCCGCATATTCATCACCGCAAGTGGCCACAACCTCATGAATACGGCGGGCCAGGGTGTGGTATGCGCCGCCGATGATTGAAGTGATATGAAAGGAATCTTCATGAACGCACTTTTGGGAACTGTGGTCCTACTCTCGGGAGTAGCCCTCATGTCATGCTCCGCAAACAAAGAAATGGAGCAGGTGACAGGAGGGTCGGATGTTTTGGTCATCGGGACAGGCGTGGCGGGTTTCAGAGATTCTCCTTCTCCCCAATTCAACAAACCCATTCGACTCGCACCGTTTGACGGTGAGTCTGTCCTTGTTGCTGACATCTACAACCATGCTATTCGTGTGGTCCACAAGAATGGAGAAGTCAGGACGCTTGCCGGGAGTCCTGAGCGAAAAGGGCACCAGGACGGACCGAGTGAAGTGGCAGGCTTTGACGGGCCCCATGGTGTCGCGATGGCTGCTGACGGTGCGATTGTAGTGGCCGAAGCGTCGAATCACACCGTTCGCCTCTTGCGTCCTGCCGCAGATACTTCCAAGCTTAACTATCAAGTCACGACGCTTGCCGGAGTGGCAGGGAAATCCGGCTTTGCTGATGGATCTTCAAGAGTTGCGTTGTTCTCCTCGCCCCATGCCATCGTTGCCGGGGAGCCCGGGCAGTGGTTTCTTTGCGATATTGGCAATGCGCGGGTGCGCGCTTTGAACAAGACTGTTGTCGCGACGTTGTCAGGGGGAGAGGCAACGGGAGAACAGACGTATCAGTATCCCATGGACCTTGCGGTCGACAAGTCTGGAACTTTGTTCATCATCGATGCTGGGAAAATGTGTATTTTTAAGCAAGAAAAGGGCAATGAGCCCCAAGCGATCCCTCTAAGTCGTCCCTTGCTAACTCCGCACGGCATTTGTGTCGCTCCGGACGGGACCTTGGTTGTAGCAGAGCTGCGTGGCCACCGCATTGTTGCTGTGAATCCCGAATCCGGCGTGATCCGCAGTGTTTTTGGCACGGGCAAGGCGGGAAGCGGGGCGCAGGAATTGAATGAACCAGCAGCTGTGTTGATCCACGCCGGAAAGCTATGGATTGCTGATTTGGGGAATCACCAGGTCAAAATTCTCGACTGGCCGCCTCAATGAACGACGGTTTGCTATGGTGTGGAGAACGAAAAGGAAGCTTTTGCATCGCGGAGCGCAACTGTAGATGAACGAATCTTGCCACGAGCAATCGCCAGTGGAGTCACCGGCCGTTTTTGACGGACGAGTACCACCGCCTGAATTCGTCAGCATCGAAACCACCCGTTACTGCAATTTCAAGTGCCCCATGTGCTTGCAGTTTCAAGATGGAACGACGGTGACGGGGCCACACATGGATCAAGAGCTCTTCGAAGCAGTCGCGGCGGCTACGTTTCCTCATGCACGCCGCTTTCAGCCAAGTATCTCTGGTGAACCCCTTATGTCCAAAGGTCTTCCTTTCATGTTGAGCGAGGCTCAGCGTTACGGCGTAAAGACTGAGATATGCTCCAACGCCAGTTTGCTCAATCGCAAGATGAGGGATGCAGTGTTGCCCTCCTTGGGCAAGCTAATTGTCTCTTTTGATGGCGCCACCAAGGACACCTTCGAATGGGTGCGAGAAGGAGCTGAGTTCGAAGTTGTTGTTGATCATGTCACTGCGCTTTGCAAACAGGCACAAGAGGTGCCGCTTGCGAGTCGACCGCTCATTGGACTGGCCTGCGTACTCATGAGGCGCAACATTGAAGAGCTGCCACAACTTGTGGACCTCGCTGTAGAAATTGGTGTTGACTATCTGGCGACCTCACATGTCCATCCTGTTACTGACGAAATGAAACTGCAGTCCTTAGTGCATCATGTCGACCTGGCAGTTTCATGTATCGACAAGGCTCTCGCGCGTGCCGAGGATGTTGGCTTGACGATGATGGTCCAACCTCTCGACCAACTCATCGCATCGACTGCGATTTCTGACGCCGAGAGACGCACTTATGCCCTTAGTGATGGCGTTGTCGCTGGCCTGGGACATCATGTGGTGAATCTCAATTCCCTGCGCCAATTTCCGTTCTGCGGTCCGGATGATGCCGAGTACAACGATGTCATTGAGAGAAGGCGTGCGGCTGCCGACGATGCCGAGTTTGTTGTTCAGACGCCTCCTAACCCTGGGGCAGAAAAAAGAGAGTCCATTTGGATCTGCGACTTCTTGTGGAACAAAACTTACATCGCTTTGGATGGTCAAGTAAAGGCTTGTTGCGTACCCGGTACTCCGAATCTAGGGGACCTAAACACCGAGAGCTTCTCTGAGGTGTGGAATAGCGCGGGCTATGTTCGCATGCGCGAGAATTTGGCACGTAAGGAACCGGTTCCTTTTTGCAAGGGGTGTCAGCACATTCGTGAATTGACGGATCCTTCAGACATTGATTTTTGGTTGCAAGGCCGGCGAGCCCCCCAAGGGCACGACCCACGTCCCTTGCCGCATCTCCTCGATCCGCATCGAGCACGGGCGGATGGCGAAGCCGGAGCACCTGAGCTCATGCCAGGGCAGGAGTTGCAAGTCGAATCAGATTCGAAGACGATCGACGTCTATTCCAGTCCACCGACTCTCATATGGTCACCAGCGGCGGATGTTCCAGGTTATGTTTTGGAATTCTCCCTGGATTCATTTGAGACCACGCAGTTCGCCACAAACTGGAATGGTCAACCGCTCCTGATTGATCCCAATTATCGAGTTCCCGATTGGGGCTGGGAATTGGCACCAGAGGGTGCTCAAGTTTGGTGGCGTGCGTTTGCGGCCGAGGGCGATCGAGAAGCTTGGGTAGAGGTCGGGTCTGGCTCTTTCGTACGTGAGAACGCGAACTAATTTAACCACATCACGCGTGCTATTGTCTTCCTAACGAGGCGCGGAGTTGCAACCTCCCGTCTCCTGTGTGGTCGTCCATTCTTCTTGGAGTCATGCTCCTGATAGCCCGAGCGAAGAGGCAGGGGACGACTACTCTCGCAATTCAACGAACATCTGAATTTCAGTGATGTACTTCTCAGGGTTGCCCTTGAAGATCATCCCAGGTCCTTTGACGTAGATCTCCCTTGAGGGACGTTTCGGCTCAAGGCCCAAGTTCTTGATGTGTCCGCGCAGTTTATCGTAAGAAGCTCTTAGATCCTGATACGGACCGCGGTGGACGAGTGTGAATGCTCGTCCGCCAGGAAGTTCCCTGACCTTCAAGTCCTTGGCTTCTTTCATTTTCTTAAGAGGCATGCAGGCTTCGAAATCGGCGTCGTTTTCCTTGTACTCGCCATCGTAGAAAAGGGCGAGTGCGTGACCTTTAATATTGAATCCCATGGCTGAGCCGATTTTGGAAAAGCCGGTGCCGATTTCGGCATAGGTGCCACGCATTCGAAATCCTGCTACCAAGATGGGTTCGATTTGTTTTTCTTCAATAACGGATTCTGGTTCTGGCATGGTCCATCTCGTTTCCTTGAAACTGGGCTTGGAGAGCAATTTTACAAGATTCTCCCACGAAAAGACCTAAGATAATTGAGTTTGATTCCTTTGTCTAAGCTAGGCAAAATAAAGTATGAGTGAAAAGAAATTTGACTTGGTGGTTTTGGGCGGCGGAAACGCCATTACTGTTGGCATAAGGGCGGCGCAAGCTGGGAAATCTGTCGCTATTGTCGAAGAAGATCTTCTCGGAGGGAGTTGTCCCAATCGCGGTTGCATTCCATCAAAGCTCTTTCTCGGGTTTGCGGACGCTGCGGATCATGTTCGGGAGTCATCGCGCTTCTATGTCGAATCAGAGATTCGATCGATCGATCGTGATCGCATCTTCAAAGAAGTCGCAGATGCAACAATTCGTTCCACGGATGCAAAGATCGAAAAGAACCTGCCGGAATCAGTTCATTTGGTTAGGGGGAAAGGCCGTTTCATTAACGATCATTCCATCGCCGTGAATGATGAAGTTCTGGTCGGTGAGACTATTGTGATCGGAACGGGATCGAGGCCTTTTGTTCCAGAAACACCCGGAATTTCAGTGACGCCGTTTTGGACCAGTGATGATGTCTTTGATCTTGAGCACGCGCCCAAGTCGATTACGATCGTTGGTGGCGGCTATATCGCCTGCGAACTTGGCTACTTTTTTCAGGGGATTGGTGTTGAGACAACACTCTTGGTGCGTGGCGACACCATGCTGCGCGCCGAAGACAAGGACGTCCGGGCAGTCTATCAACCGGCCTTCACCAAGAAGGTTGACGTTCGCCTCAACACTGTTATTGCAGAAACAACCTATTCTACTGGCGAGTTTCAGTTCCAACTAAGAGACGCGGGCGGTGAATCCGTTGGTCACTCTTCCGAGGCCCTCTTGATCGCTGCAGGGCGTCGTTCCAATAGTGATGAAATTGGTCTTGAAACAACGGGGATCAAGGTGGGGGCAAAAGGGCACATCGAAGTGGACGACCACTTGCGTACTGCTGTCGATGGCGTCTATGCCTTAGGGGACGTCATCGGATCCTACCAATTCACTCACTCCGCAGCTTTCGCCGCGACCTATCTTGCTGACGTGATCTTGGACGGAAAGGAAGGCCCGCTTTCTTATCCTCCCATGCCTCACGCTGTGTTCTCGAATCCTGAGATTGCTGGTGTCGGTCAACGAGAAGATGACTTGGAAGCCAGCGGTACTCCCTATCTCTGCGCAACCTTGCCCTACACTTCGGCGGCCAAAGGTCGAGCAATCAAGGAGAGGGATGGGTTGTGCAAGATTATCTTAGATACAAGTGGTGAGATTCTCGGTTGCCACATCGTTGGTTATCAGGCCAGCATACTGATCCATGAAGTGATTCCAGTGATGATGTGGCGCAATCACATTTCTTCCTTGACGGATATCATTCACATTCATCCTTCGCTCTCGGAGGTTGTTCGCAATACTGCCCGCAAGGCTGCTGCTCTTCTTTGAGTTATCGAGGGTTCTCACTGATGGCCGCAAGATCGTGAATAGTATTGGTTGAGTTGCGCGTTTCGACTGAGTTGCCCCAAAAAAAAACACGCCCCTTAGGGCGTGTTTTTTTGATCGGCGGATTTGCTCTATGGAATCAAAGTGAGGGGGACTGGATTGGAAACCAATAGAACTTGGAAAGACGTGTCGACAACTATGCCAGCATGATTGAGCACGATGCCGGCATTGCTCGGATTGAGAACTCCTGCACCTAAGGTGAAAATGGTCTGCGTCGTCCCGGTACCGGAGAGCGCACCCAGAGAATTCGCCAGAGGTGGGAAATTGGGGAGCAAGACAGTCTGGTCGAAATAGAAGTCCTGATTTAGCGGGATCAAGAACCCTTGGTAAGGGATACCGGGGGCTGTTCCGGTGAAGTTGCCGAGGACGGTGAAGATTTGTCCGCCCATGGATAAGCCAGCGTCAACGGTGAGAACTTGGCTGCCACCGGCGGAAATCGAAACAGTGGAAACATCTCCAGAGAGAGCGTTTTTGATTTCAAAACTATTGTCACTGGTGTCGTAGTAGTCCGTGCCTGGGTTAACTTGATGAATCCGCATCCAGATGCTTGAGTCAATGACCTGAGGAACGGTCCACAAGTAAGTGTGAACAGTTCCGGCATTGATGTTCCCCGGAGCGATGCTGAGGTCGACAGCGATCCAAGGCCCGTTGGGGCCCGTTAGTGAGTATTCCAGAATGAACGAGGTCGTACCGTGATTGACAATTTGATGCCAAGTTACCGTAACTTTTTGTCCAGGTCGGTATGACTCACCGCCGTTGGGGGTGTCAAGGTGGACATGAGCTAGGGCGGCAACAGGGGCCATGCAAAAGAGAAGAACTGTCAAGAGAGAAGAGGCCAATAGGCGATGGGTCATGAAGACTCCTTCCGTGGCGCGGACGATGTCAGTGTTAATTCCCGACTGAAGAAATAATTCAACGGCGCGCAGGAACGAATGCCAGTATTAACTCGGCTTCCGTCCACAGGTCAAGGGTATTGCTCAATTGTTCGGTTCGCAACAACCTCCAGAGGTGACTGAAGCGTACCTCAAGTTGGCATCCGAGGGTCAAGCAAAAAAACGCCTGGCGTTTTCGGCACTCAAGGACACACCATTGTCACAAATAGGACTGCAGATACGATGATTGGTACTTGAATATGGACTCTAAGTCGCGCGCCATCATCAGAGGAGTCGTGCAGACTTTGAGATCGCGGTCAAAGATCTACGTCCCTGCTCCGAGTCGATCTCAAGGGCTATTTTTTTTGACTCGTCGACAATTCCCCAGGGATGTTCAATAGTCGCCGCGCGCTCGACATCGAGGAATGAGCCGCAAGCGATCATCGGGCGCTACTGGCGATTGACGACGAGGTCGGGCGCTATGTTCCTGCCCTTGGCCGCAAGGTCGTGAGTATTGCGAGTTAGGGTGTGTTTTTCCGCATCACTCCCAGTGACTTCTTGAGTTGTTCACGGCAGCCTTTGGAGAATCGCCCAAATCGGTATCCAAGCCCGCCACCCTCATTGACATTCATGATTCCGCGGGAGTCGTCGGTAATGTGTCCCAAGCCAGTGAGATGACCGACTTCGTGAGCCGTTGTCAGTGCCATGCTGCCAGCGTAGCCGTCGATAAGGGCCTGTATCATGAGCGCTCTGGGGTCGTCGTAGAATTCGTCTTGAGTTCGACACCCAAGCAGATCAGGAAGATCGGCGGCGTTCAGAGGTGGGTCGATCGCCTTTGATTGAAAGATCGTCCGACGCAGAAAGGTCGAGAACGTGAGAGCAAGACCAGAGCCCGGAAACGCTCGTCCTCCTGCAGCGGGATCGTCGCCAGCAATGACTACACGCCATGCATTCCCCTTTCTTGCCCCTCGAGGGAGGTGGGTCGCAAACGAGATGGCAAAACTCTCTCCGCCTCGAGATGTACCGTCCGGCAAGCGAAGAAACATCTTGGAGGTGATGGCCATCATGCGTCCAAGAAGCTCCTTCTTAACCAAGTGGTCTGCCAGGGGGCACTTGCCTCCGCTCGACAATCCCAAGAGCTTGAGATCCTCATCGATGGTGGATTTCTCCGGGTCTCCCCAGCCCACCAAGACCCAACGGGTTCCTTTTTCGAGGGCGAAACGGTTGCTCATGTCGACCCCATAGGGCACGCCAAAGCGAGGGATCGATACACGTTTCTTCGTCTTGTCCTTGGCTCTTACGCCGCTGTCTTCCTGACCAGGCAGAAGGGCGAGAGTCTTGCCCTCGACGAATGTCCACAACGCGAGGTTTGCACGTAGGGACTTGGGAAATCTATCGCTGGCGAACTCAACCTGGCCTCTTACACCTTCGATTTTTTGTTTGTCAAGAGACTCCTCCAAGTTGCCACCCCCTTGTTTCATTGCCGTGAGCAGAAAAGTGACGGCGTCGTGACCGGCACCTGATCCCAGTTGCGGCTCGGCCTTGTATTTCTTTAGATAGACTTGGGTGAACTCGGCCCCCATGGGGTGGGTGAGAGGTGATTGTCCAGTGAGAACATAGGTCGTCACTGGCAAAATCATCCCCGGAGCGTATGCCCGGGGAGTAAGGAAGATGGGCACTCTTGCCGTCGCGCTCAGTTTCTTCAAGGCGTTCAAGCAGTCGGTGGGTGTGGCATCTATAACGATGGCGTCGACTGCCGACTTGGCCAATTTTGTGCCTAGCTTTTTTGCCCGTATGTTGATGCTCGCAGAGAACGCCAGAGTCTCCCAACCTTGGAGTCTCTTTTTCAGCAGTTTCTTGAGTTTGGCTCCTTGCTGGCCAGAACCAAAGAGCAGTGCGACTCTTTGAAGCCGGAGTCGATCGACAATGAGATCGTCGATGGCGAGGGCAATATCTTTTGGGCTTGACTCAAAGGCGACCGCAAGAATCTTGTTCT
>JAJRYU010000415.1 GCA_024275615.1 Planctomycetota bacterium | reverse complement strand
GATCCCATAATAAAACCGACGGCGTTGAAGACACCGGCTTCCAGAGATAGTTGAATCGATAGGGGTAGCCCAAGGGCCAAGAGCGCTCCATAACCTCGGCGCACGGAACCGACCGAGGGCATGCGCCACAACGGCAACCAATGGGCACGAGAGAAATAGGCGAAACTCACTAAGAGAAGCGTGCGTGAGAAAGCTGTTGTCAGCGCCGAACCCGTGAGCCCAAGTTCGGGCATTCCCCACTTGCCCCAGATGAGAACCCAGTTGCCTAAGGCGTTCACGGCATTACCGAGGATCGTCGACTTGACCAACGGCGCAACGATGCTCATGGCTTGTAGCGTTTGCCTAAAAACTATGGTGGCAAGAAAACCAAGATTGCCGAATGAAACAATCTTGATGTAACGACAAGCCGGGGCGATGAGGGCCTCATCTTGCTGCAGAAGGCGCAAGATCGGCTCAGCTTGCCACATGCTCAACATCGCCAAGATGCTGAGCACCACGGATACTACTAGCCCATGTTTGAAGTGAACCGCCACGGCATGGATGCGGCCAGCCCCGAAGGCTTGAGTGACAAGGGGATCCAAACCCATCAACAAGCCAAACCCAATGAGCAGAATCAGCATTGAAAAGAGGTGCCCAACGCCAGCGGCCGCCAACGAAGTGTCGGAATAATGTCCAAGCATCATGGTGTCGACGACACCGAATGACATGAGACCCAGCTGAACGATGACGACTGGCCCAGCGAGGGCCGCCATGGCACGAAGCTCCGCACGCCAGGGCTGAGCAGCATTTGCTTGTGTCATGGCCTGGCCGTCCTTGCTTCAGTACCTAAAGTGCGGCCACGCGGCGTGCCAGGGCTGCAGCAAATTCCTTCGTGCCTAAGTCACCCCCCAGATCCCGAGTTTTTTCGCCAGCCTTAAGTGCGGCATTGTAGGCCGCTCGGATCTTGAGACGGGCTTCAAGAAGGCTTTCGTCCCCCGAAGTCTCGGCCAAGTGGCGTAACATCAGGACGGCACTGGCAAGAAGAGCGAGGGGATTAGCCACATTCTGACCGGCGATGTCAGGAGCTGAGCCATGAACTGCTTCGAAGACGGCCTGCTCTTCGCCGAAATTGGCGCCCGGAGTCACACCAAGGCCACCCACCAAGCCGGAGCAAAGGTCGGAGACGACATCGCCGTAGAGATTCTCACACAGCAAAATGTCGAAGTTTTTCGGCTCTTGAACCAAGCGCATACAACCCGCATCGATGATGACTTCTTCGTACTCAATATCATCGTACTCTTCTTCGTGGACCTTCTGGGCACACTTCAAGAAGAGGCCATCGGAGAGTTTCATGATGTTGGCTTTGTGGAATGCCGTAACCTTCTTGCGTCCTCGCGTGCGAGCGTACTTGAATGCAAATCGAGCGATCCGGTCGCAGGCTTCTTCAGTCGCAACTTTGATTGATGTGACGACACCGGCGGTGATTCTGTTCTCAATCCCAGAATAGAGGCCTTCGGTGTTTTCGCGAACGACAACGATGTCAACGTCTTCGTAACGAGTTTCAATCCCATCGAGTGATCGAACCGGACGCACGGCACCGTAGAGGTTGAGAGTCTTGCGTAGGGCGACATTGACAGAGGAAAACCCACCGCCAATGGGGGTCGTGCAAGGCCCCTTGAGAGCGGTGCCGTATTCCTTAATCGCTTCGATGGTTGATGCTGGCAAGACCACATCGCTGCCGCGATCAATAGCACCCAAACCGGCGTGACGCTCGATCCACTTGATATCGGCACCAGCGGCCTCAAGAACCTGCTTCACGGCCGAACAAACTTCAGGGCCGATCCCATCACCAGGAATTAAGACGACATCATGCTGCATTGTACTGAACTCCACTCAAGATTCGGGACCAGAACATAGCAAAGCGCAAAGATTTCAAAAGCCAAATGAGCGGGCTGCAGAGGTTGAAATGGTGCGCACAACGTCTGTCGCTCGGATGGCTGCTATCCCAACTTTGGTTCTTGTTGAGTGATACAGTGGACTGTGCCGCCCCCGGCGGCTAGACCATCAACATTCAATGAGATGATTTCGCGATCAGGATAGGCCGCGCTGAGGACCTGCTTGGCGGCGAGGTCTGCGCCTTCGTCGCCAAACTCCTGCATGATGACTGCCCCGTTGCACAGATAATAGCCAACATATCCAGCGGCAAATTCATCGTTCTCAAACTGAGGACGAATCTTGCTGGGTGTTTCGAGCACACGAATATCGAACTTACGGCCTTGGGCATCAGTTGCAGATCTCAGGATTCGCAGGTGCTCTTGGGTGACCTTGTGGTCGGGGTAGCTGGGGTCTGGATCATAACCAACGATCAAATGACCTGGTTTAGAGAATCGAGCATAGAAGTCCGTGTGGCCATCAGTGATGTCGGCGCCCTTGATCCCTGGTAGCCAGATGATTTTCTCCAAGCCCAAAAGCGGCATCAGTGCTGCTTCCATTTTGGCTTTTGATACACCGGGATTGCGGTTGTCGTTCAAAAGACAGCTCTCGGTGATCATGGCTGTGCCCTGGCCGTCAACTTCGAGTCCGCCTCCTTCGAAGACAACCAGAGTGTCAAGAATCTCCGCTTGTGCTTTCCTCGCGACGATCGCGGCGATCTTGCGATCTAGGTCATGAGGCTGCTTCTTGCCCCAGCCATTGAAGTTGAAGTCAATGGCAGCTAGAGATTTGTTTGCGTTCGTGGTCACAAAAACCGGCCCACTGTCACGCAGCCATAGATCGTCCATCTCAGCGACAACCAACTCGACATCGGTGCCAACCATGAGGCGCGCCAGCTCCAGTTCTTCCTGGCGTACAAGCATAGAAACTGGTTCGAATCGGACGATCGTCTGAGCGACAAGAGCAATGTTGCGGCGTACCTCCGCAAGAAGGCGCTTGCCCCATATTTCCTTTGTAGCCCCAAACGCCATCCACGTTCTGGCGTGAAGCGCTGATTCATCCGGCATGACAAAACGACTCGTCGCCGCAGGTATCG
>JAJRYU010000414.1 GCA_024275615.1 Planctomycetota bacterium | reverse complement strand
GGAGCGGGAATAGTCTTCGGACCATTGGTAGTCATTGATGGTGGCTTCATAGGCTCTGTCGAAGTTCAAACCGATCAGCTCTCCCTTGCCATTCATGACTGGGGAGCCGGAGTTGCCGCCGGTGGTGTCACAATCGTAGAGAATCCCCACTGGTACATCATTGAGGTCTTTGTCGACGTAGTTGCCAAAGTCCTTGTTGCGCCACAGATCAAGCAATTTCTTGGGAGCGTCATAGGGTTCTCTTCCAGTCGCCTTGGCAACCATGCCTGAAAGAGTGGTGAGAGGGTGGTAAATAATGCCATCTCGAGGCTCATAACTCCTGATGCGCCCAAAAGTCATTCTCAAAGTGAAATTGGCGTCAGGACAAAAATCCGCAGCTTGCCATTGGCGTTTGGCGTCAACAAAAAGTGGCATGAGAGCATTGAGCTCATTGCGGAACTTTGGCGTGCGACCCCGAGCTTTTTTCGTCGGCTCGACGAGAATCCCAACGAGATCAAGCACGTCGTCCTTCGTGTTCTTGTTCTTCGGATCAAAAAGAGATTCGCGAAATTTCCTATCTGTCATGTGCGTACTGGCGTAAATCTTGGCGGCCAATTCTTGTGGATTCTCAACCCCGTGTTTTTTCGCCATCGCTTGGCACCACCTGGTCAAAGGAGCCAAGTGAATTATCTGTTGCTGTTCAAGAGCGAGGCGAATACCACCCAGCAATTCCGACTTGAGCATTTCTGGGAAACTCGCCTCATCCCGAGTTTTTCCGGCGTCAAGAATTCGGCTGATTTCCGCAGCGCGGAACCGCGTTGGACGTTGCTCATCAGGCTTGCTCAGGTGCGGCGCAGCGGCGATCGCCGCAGCCGCGATTTGCCAACACGAAGTAGAATTGAGCCGAATGCGTATGTAGTTCAAGTAGGTGTCGGGTCGCATCGCTTGGTAGATTTGACTCACCTTTGCCAATACATGGCCATAGTTTTTTTGGCGTTCTTTATTTTTTGCAATCCAGGCTGCTAATTGCTTTTCTTCGGCGTCTTTCTTGGCTACGAGTTGGAGCCGAGACAAGCCCAAGAGCTTCCCTCGATAGTTCTTCATCGTGTTGGCCATCCCTTTGATTCGAGGACCGAGTTTGAGCCGGAGAGCACGGTCGTTCTTGGACACTCTCTCCATGATACGAATGCGCTCTTCGAGCAGGTCTGCCACGAAGGGCATCTTGACTTCCTCGTCGAAGGCAACGAAGGCCGCAGTTTGATGGCGAAAAGTCCTTCCCGGATATCCGAGAAGGAAGACCGCGTCGTTGGCCGACACTCCTTTGGCGTTGATCTTGAGGAAACGCCTCGGCGCGAATGGAACATTGTCTTTCGAAAAAGGAGCAGGCTTGCCATCCGGGCCGACATAGGCTCTTAAAAACGCAAAATCGCCTGTGTGTCTCGGCCAGATCCAGTTGTCGTTTTCACCGCCGTATTCACCAACGGAACGCGGTGGGACGACAACTAAGCGGACGTCCTTGATGAGTTGGTACTGGAAAAGTACGTAGTTCTTGCCCTGGAACATTTCCGCGACTTCGGCATCCAAATGAGGATCGGCAGCTTTCGCTGCACGGAGAAGCGCGCGCCGTTTGGCGGTCATTGCAGCGGCACGCTCCGTCGGATTCATTGTCGCTGTGACAACGCTGAGAACGTCTTGCGATACGTCTCGGTAACCAACGGTAATGCGGGCCTCGTAGCCTTGCGCGACGATTTCGTCAGCGCGAGTCTCGGCAACAAATCCGTCGTGGAGATAGTCATGAGTCGGTGTGCTAGCCTTGCTCACGGCATTGAAGGCAACGTGATGATTGGTGAGGATCAAACCGTCGGGTGAGACGAAGGAGCCGGTCGCGCCGCCGACGCGACAGATAGCATCCACCAAACTGGGCTTCTTGTCATTAAAGATTTCGCTCGCAGGTATCTCAATCCCAGCTTTCGCCAAGTCAATCTTGTGGACCATGCTGAGAGGCCATTGACCTTCGTCCGCAGAAATTGTGGCGAAGGCAACAAGGAGCGCCAAGACTGGAGCAGTCAAGAATAGAGCGATTCGGATTTGTTTGTGTTGTGACATGGACGGGTTCCTCTTGTTTCGATGGGCATTTCTAACCGACGAAGGTGGAAACGTCTATGCGCAGATCGGAACACGTAGGGATTAATGAGCCCAACGGAGGCGTCCTACTTGCGAGGGAATTCGATTGTTGTCATTCCTGTTTTTGTCTCTGGAATGGTCACAGTTTGTCGTTTTGTGTCAGCCGTCTGGACAGCGACAACTTGTGCATCGGGGCCGATTCCGGGAAGGTTGACCATGCCGTTCTTGTCTGTCTTGCCTTGAGGCAGGAATGTGGACGGGAGTTTGTCGGGATTCAGACCCAAGTCGAGTGCAGCAGAGTGGGAAAACACCAAAACTCCCTGAATCGGTTCCTTGGTCTTGGCATCAATAACCTTGATCGCGAGGATCCTTGGCTGTTCCAGCAGCAACTTGATCGACTTGTCTTTCTTAAAGTCGAGACTGACGGGTTGCCATGAGCTCAACTCTCCGTTTCCATTTTCTGCTCGGACCTTAATTGTCAGGCGCGAGGCAGCTGGAGGGATGGCGCTGACTTTGAAGGGATTGTTGTTCTCTATCTTCACGGGGTCCTGGTATTTGTCGAGTGATCTTAGTTTCATCATTTCGCCCATGGTAAAACCAGCCGCTCTCAATTCCGTGAAAGTGGGCAAGTCAAAACGAATTTGACCATTTTTTGCCAGCTTTCCTTTGTCGTTGAGCACAGTGATTCGCAGCATCCGCTCGCTCTTTGCCAAGGAGGCGAGGATCTCTTCAACTTTGTTGGTCGCGTTTTTGTCATTCAAGAGCAGGTGCAAATCTTTGAGCCTCGAAATGATCATCGCCGCACCAAAGACAAGCCCCTTGCGGTTAAGGTGTAGGCCATCATTCAAGAAAAGGTCCTTTTTGGTCAAAGTCATGGTGCTGACTTTTTCAATGCCAGGTACCGGCTCACCAGCATTAAGCTCGTCAATCCATGT
>JAJRYU010000413.1 GCA_024275615.1 Planctomycetota bacterium | reverse complement strand
TCCATATAGCTCGCCCTTGCTATGCCGACTTGCCAGTTGAACGTGGAACCGCCTCTGATCGCAGTACGATGTTGCTGTGAGCGGTAGCGACATGCATGAGTTTGATGGCCTGTTAAGCGCAACCCTCGACGATATCGCAGGTGCGGAGAGCGATCACTGTTTCACCCACTCTGACCAGAAGATATGTTCCCGCGAATTCTTCTTGTTCAGCAGTCAAGTTGGTCGCGACGATCTTCTCTTCGCGGTCCAGGCCCTTGATCCGTCGAATCGCTGCTCGCGAACCACGCCAATTCTTGACCGCTTCGCGGTCATGTTCCGTGGCCAAATGGATCGGATCGAAGACTTCGAAAGACTCGTCTCCGAAGCGCGCGAATCCGATGCATCCCGGCATTCCCGCTGCGCTTTCCAAGACTCCCGTTTTGTTCATGTCGTCGAGTTTGAGGTTGTGAACTGCGCCGATGGCCTCCACAAGAAGAGACAGAGGGGCGTTAAGTGCGTCCATCACAATGAGACAGGCGGTTGCTGGGATGGGATCGAGTCGCGAATCTTCGAAACGACTGGCTATGTCGATAATGGGGAAGACCTCATCATCAATGGACTTCGTTGCGACGAATCCGTCAATGGCGAAATCTTCATAATCAAGATCTTGGGCGGGAACGATCTTCCTGACCCCGGAGAGTGAAATGAGAAATCGGAGTTTCCCCACATGAACCATCAAGAACTTGGTTGAGCGTTGGGCCTTGAGACCGCTTTCGAGAATGGTGTTCATGGGCAAGTCTCGTTGAGCCCTGAGGCGAACGCTCCTTCACCGATGCGCTGAAGAAGGGCGGAACCGGATAGTACAATCGTCGCTTCTCTGCCTTGGACCAAGAACCCTTCGACATAGTCAGCACGAAGAATGCCACCAACTGACGGCGGAGGCAGCAAGTCGTTGGGGCCTATTTTGATCGAATTCTTGATGCGATCGACGAGGAGGGCAACCACAGGAGCTTCGTTGTCGAGTTGCACCAACACAAAGCAACTTTGTGGCGTCACTTCGGCGGTGTTTTCTAGTCGTAGCAAAGCGTGAAGATCGATGGCGGCGATGGTCTCCGCGCGGATGTCAAGAACACCCAAGACAGCCGCGCTCTGTTGTGTGACTGGAGTGGCGTCAATGTGGGAGATAACTTCGCGTACGCATTTTGAATCCAGAGCGAAACTGCATCCACCAAGTTCAAATGACATGGCTTTCAACATTCTAAAACATCTCGTCTATTGGCATGTCATCTTCATCAGTGTCATGATCGATGGTAAAGCTGCTGCCGTTTTTTCGTTTGGAAGGTTGGCGGCTTGATCGTCTTTCTCTTGTCTGCCCGGGACCTTTCTTCGTCGCGCCTCCTTCCAGCAAATCACGCAGATCAACAACCACGCGTTCAAGATCGTCGGCTTGTTCACCTAACATGTGCGCTGACGCAGCACTTTGCTCAGAGACAGCTGCGTTGGACTGGACGACGGCATCGATGCGTCCCAAGGCGATGTTGATTTCGCCAATGGCCGTGGCCTGACTCTTACTCATAGCGTTGATGTCGGCGATTTTGGAGTTAACGGACGTGACTGACGTGGTGATGTCTTTCAACATGGCCACGGTGGATCCGCAATGCGAGCTACCATCCTTGGCGGAACTGAGGGCCATTCGGATGCTCTCCGCGGTCTCACCGGCAGCTTTACCACTTCTTTCTGCCAGATTGCGAACTTCTTCGGCAACCACGGCAAATCGTTTGCCATGCTCTTCCGCTCCTTCAGCTTCGATGGCGGCGTTCAATGCCAGTAGGTTGGTCTGAAAGGCGATATCTTCGATCGCTTTGAGTACGTTTGCGACATTGGTAGTGCTGTCTTCGATCTTCCCCATTGCTGCTTGCATACTGGTCATTGTCTTGTCCCCTTGGCGGACCATGTCTTGTGTGCAGCAAGCAAGTTCCGCCACCTCTTCCGCCCGCTCTGCGTTTGCTTGCGCCGAGCTAGCCACTTCATCGATCGTTGCGGTGGTTTCGACCAATGAGGCTGCGTTCGTTTGAACGCCTTCAGCAACATCTTGAGCTGCTTGTGCGATTTCGTTCGAGGCGCTGGCTATGGACTCTGAACCATCCGACAGCTTCTTGATGGCCATGGCCAAAGGTTTGGTAATCGATCGACCGACGAAGAAACCGATGATGCCTAAGCCAATGACAAGAATGACGGCCATATTCTGTGCGGTATAGAGCGTGCCCAACTTGTCATCAGATGCCTTTTGAAAGGCGCCCGTCGCCGTGTTCATCAGCTTGAGTAGATTGACGTTGTTCGCGACCAGGAACCCCAGAGCTTGAGTCCGTTTTTCTTGGTCTTGATTCTCGTCAATAGCCACCATGGTGTCGGTGCGCTTCTTTACTTCGACCCAAAGGTCTTTGCCCTTAGCAAGGGCTGTCTTGACGTCTGGATCTTCCGCTGCTGGTAGAATGCAGCTCTCCATTTTGCCATTGAGCGTCTCACCACCATCAGTAAGAGCTAGCAAGGTCTTGTCGAATAGAGATGTTGTTTGCTTAAGTGCTTCGCGCCACTTGGCGCGTTCGTTATTGGACTTCGATTGGTGCAAAAGCACGGCTTCTTTAGCCATGCGTTGGCTGAGCATGCGCTGGCGACCCGTGAGGTTGATCTGCAGTCCATCCGCTTTCTTTTGGTTCAGAAGAGATGATGTCACCACCACGAGAAGGACAGGGAGAGCGACGAATGTCGCCACGAGGGCGTTGAGTTTGACGTTGAGGCTAAGGCGCATGATTTTGGTTCCAGTTCGTTGCGAACGAGGTTGACTCTTGGGGTGTTGCCTTAACCGCATCTTCGTCTCTTAATAAGATCTTCTTGATGCTTTCCGGTCCAGCAACAGTCACTGCAATCGAGGACTGACAACTGATTGCACGCTGGAGAAAGGGCTTAGAGCATGACTGCGGTTGAGTGTCGCAGCCGTGTTTTCGGCTCAGTGTGACGCCATCTTGAGATTGAGGGCGAGCGGAAGACGGATGAAGACAATTCTCTGCCACTTCGAAGTGAGTCGTCGTCCTCCCGGTTGGGTTACTTTGTGTCCATTTTTGATCGCAAGTGTCCTCTTTTAGGGGCATGTGGCATCTTCGCCCGATACTCGCATTGCTTCGTAAAGTATTTTGTACAAATGAGTTGTGGGTATAGATCAAGTTGGCATGCGGCATGCGTAAGGAAACTCGGCTGGCACGTCAAATAGGCCAGTCACCCTGTTTCTCTTGAAAGGAGACCTTCGATGAATACCACTACGATCTTCAGCGCCACAGCTCTTGCTCTCATGTTGGCCGTTCTTACACCGGAAGCCAACGCGCAGCATTTCGGGACTAGTTTCGGCGGCCACGGCGGAGGCATCAGCGTCAGCATAGGTGGTCATGGGGGGTACTATGGCGGCGGCTATTACGGCGGCGGCTATTACGGTGGTGGCCATGGCTACTACTCGGGAGGACATGGCAGCTATTACGGCGGCTACGGTCGCGGCCACAACAGCTACTACGGTGGCGGATACGGCTACTCCAATCGTCGTCACGGTTACCGTTCAAACCGTCGTGGTCACAGATCCTACCGTTCTTCGTATCGCCGCCACGGTCGCCGCCACTGATTTTCTGCCACTTTGACCCGTGACTCATTGACGACAATCGATCATCAACGAACCTCTCGTCCTGACATCTTGTGTGTTGGCGGCGAGATGGTTCGTTTGACTACCCACCGAAACCACCTTCGCCGTTTTTAAACTTCTCTCTTGCTCTATCCGTGTCAGCACTTCCTTGTAACGTGAACGGGAAGTCCTTGCCTATGAATGGAGTTTGAGATGTTCGACGCAACACGGCGGCGATTCGTTGCCACTTTGGGGATGTTTGGTTTAGCCCAAGCTGGCTCAGGTCGCGCCCTCGGGAGGGGGCGTGATCCTCAAGAGGAGGAAGACGGGAAGAAGCAGAAGAAGCCCATGAAGTCGATGATGGATCCCCTGGAAGATCGTTTTCCAAGGCGCGATCCTTCCATCGCCATCTCGCCGCCTCCAAAACTCATGGGACGTCAAATGGGCCGCATTCAAACCCCTGGCATCGCTCCCTTGGGTTATGAAATGGATGGCAATGTCAAGGTCTTCCGCCTTATCGCTCAGCCAGTTGAGAAGGACATTTCGGCTGGCATGTCTAGGTCTCAAGTTGATCAACGCATGACCATCCCGAAGCTGTTTCAGCGCTTCAGACCACGACCCAGTCAACCCAAGAAGATGCTGTGTTGGGGATACAATGGCACGACTTGCGGGCCGACCCTGGAAGCGACAGAGGGTGATCGCGTTCGCATCATATTCAAAAACGAATTGCCTGAGCCGACCTCGATTCACTGGCATGGATTTGAGATTCCGTTCTCGGAAGACGGCGCCACCGGGTACTTTCCCTTTGAAGCGCGGCGCCCAGTTATGCCGGGTCAGACAGACGTCTATGAGTTTGACCTGATTCAATCGGGCACTCTCATGTATCACACCGGTTTCAACGTCATGAAACAGGAGGGCATGGGGGTTTCTGGGATGTTTGTCATTCATCCCAAGAAAGAAGAGCAACCCCCGGATCAGGATTTTGCCATCATGCTTCAGCAATGGAATTTTCGTCCTGGCAATCCCCATCCCAATATCATTCCCATGGAACCCACTTTTGCGACTTTTAATGGTCTGACGTCTCCGGACATCCCCATGCTCAAAGTCAAGCAAGGGGATCGTGTGCGCATTCGTTTCGGCAATCTCAGTTTGCTTTATCACCCCATTCACATACACGGTCATATTTTTGAGATTGTCGGTACTTTGGGTGGTGCCTTGCCAAAAGCGGCGCGGATGCGAGAAGCGACGGTGACAATCGGCCCTGGTGAAACCAGAGATATCGAATTCGTGGCGTGGAACCCTGGCACTTGGCGTATGCACTGCCATGTCTTGCATCACTTGATGAATCAAATGCCCGATCAACCCATGGGAATTGCACCTCCTGAAGGCATGTTCACTCATGTTCAAGTCGAGCCGAATGACCCGAAATACGATCCAAAAGACCGCAAGGCGAAGTGGAGCTATCCCTCGAAAGAGGAGAGAATCTAATGTTGCGAAAACTGAGTTTGATCGTTTTCTTGGGCCTGATGGGATGCGCGGCAGTTGATCCGGAACCAGCGTGGCAAAACGTACGCACATTGAACGCTTCCAGAACCAAGTCAGACCCCGTTTGGGTACGCACGCCCGAAGAGGCCGCCGTGGTCGATGAAGCTGTCGACCTGATGCTCAAAGACGGACTCAATCGCGAGGAAGCTCTGCGCATTGCTGTCCTGAAGAATATGGGCCTCCAAGCTCGTTTCGCCGACCTTGGAGTCAGTGCTGCCACCGTCGTCGAGGCTTCTCTACCGACCAACCCAACTCTCGATGGCTGGTTGGGCCTACCAGGAAGATCAGGTGCCAGCTCATTGGGGCTGTTGGCGTGGCTGTCTGATCTTTGGATTATCCCTGCACGCACAGCCGTCGCCGAACTGGCCATGAAACGAACTGAATACGTTGTGGCGACTGACATCATGCAAACAGGCATGATGGCAGCGTCTGCGTGGGACAGACTCGTCGCAGCACGTCGCGAGCTGACACTCGCGAAAGATCTCCTACGTTTGCACTCAGCAACAATGAAGCGAATCTCAATTCGTTTTGACCACGGTCTTGATGAAACCGCGATGGTGCAAGAATCTGTCGCCATGGTTGCCGAACAAAGAGTAGCCATTCAGAGTGCCATGCAGACCTTGACAGAGGCGCAGACGTCTCTTGCCCAAATCCTTGCCACTTCCGAGGCATGGATGTTTGTGCCTCAGGGAGCGACGCTTGTTGCCACGCCGTCGAGCGAACTTGACATCAACAGAGCGCTTGAGACGGGAATGAGCGATCGTCTTGACTTGTATGTGCGGCGCGTTGAAGTCGAGCGCGCTGCTAGCGCAGTTGGATTGGAGAACGCGCTTATTTGGCGTTCGGTGGGGGTGGGGGTAACCAAGGAAGGGCAGTTCGCCAGGGTGCAGAGCTCCAATGTCGATGCCGACGAAGTCTTTGGGCCGACGATTTCGATTGAGATTCCAATCTTCAACCAAAATCAAGCGGGACGAGCCGCCGCTTCCTATGAGCTTCAGAGGGCGATCAACTTGCTTGGCGCTGCGCGAATGCGAGCCACGAAAGAAATCACTGATGCCTTCCAGCGCTACAAAAATACATTCACCAGTTTGGGAAACCTCGAAGCTGTTGTTCGCCCAGCCATCCTGGCGCGGCTCCAGTACCTTCGAGAATGGAATGGCAAGATGCAGGTCCCTTTTTTGGAGGTCCTTGCCGCCGAGGCGCGCTTGGTCATGGTTGACATGGAAATCGTCCGAGTTCGTGAAGACCGCAACAACAGTTGGCGCGAACTCGAGTTCGCCATTAAAGGTGGAGCGAAGTGATCTGCGCGGGATAGTGGGGGAGAGAGCGCGATTGTCCTTGCTCTCTTGGATGACCAAAAGTCCGCGATTGCTGCCTACACTGTTGCAGGTGAATTGATCAACGGGGCATGAATCGTCACGGTGCGAGCCTTGATTTTCGATTGAGGAGTCCTCGCGGTTTCTTTTGGGTTGACTTTTGGGGGAATCAACTCTCAAATAGATGCAAGGCATTTCCGAGATTGATATGCGAGTTGGTTCTGGTCTACAGCCGTCCAACAACTGTTTGCGCCCTTGTCACGAAATAATGAGAAACTCCATGCATCATCGACTTGTGCTCGTGAGTAGCATTCTTGCCCTCATGGTCTGCAGTTGGCCAGCGTGTGTTGGCGCGCAGAGTGTACCGACGGGTTTTGTCGTCGATTCTCTCGTTTCTTCGGGGCTCAATGCTCCTAACGACTTTGCGATCATGCCTGATGGCCGCATCTTGATTGCCGAACGCACTGGAGAGATTAAGATGAAACGTCCAGGGCGATGGCCCTTGACGGTGATTGGTACTGTGCCCAATGTCCTTTCTAACCATCCTGTCCGTGGCCTCTTGAGCATTGCTGTTCGTGGCGACAAGCTCTATACCTGGGCCACTCGCAGTAATTCTCCGTTTGTGTTCCTCTCTCGCTTTACCCTTGTGGGCAGTCTCAATGCTCCGACGAGCGCGGCCTTGAGTTTTTCTGCCAATAGCGAGTGCATCATTCTCGACAAGACCCCTGATAACTCCTTCCTTCACAACGGTGGTAGTGTCAGATTCGGACCGGACAACATGCTCTATCTGAGCATTGGCGATGACGGCAATTGCGCCAATGCAACGTCGTTGACACAAATGGCTGGTGTTCTTTTGCGGCTGGATGTCAGTAATCTGCCAGCATTGGGACCGGCGCCACCAATCGCTTCGCTTGTTCCAGCAGATAACCCCTATGCCAACGCCGCCAACTCAAACCAACGCTTGGTGATCGCCAACGGTCTGCGCAATCCGTACAGCGTGTGCATCGACGATGTGACAGGGGATCTCTTTGTTGCCGACGTTGGCCGTTCGAGTCGCGAAGAACTAAACTGGTTCCCACGAGGCCTGGGCCAGCCCATTGTCCCGAGGAGTTTTGGGTGGCCATGGCATCAAGGCAACGTCGCAAGCATCCCTTGTGTCGGTGTGGGAGCGGATCCAGGGGGGCAATCCGCCAGCGGGAAGCGCGGTGACAACCTTGAATTGGAAATGGGGCGGGAAGGGGGGGCGTGTCGCACGGGGGAACGTGCTCCGTTAGGATTATCGACCGCGGGCGTCCCATCCTCGGGTCTCCGGCTCCCGGCAAGGGGCTTGAGTCCCATTTTTGGGAATCCC
>JAJRYU010000412.1 GCA_024275615.1 Planctomycetota bacterium | reverse complement strand
CTGGAAAGAGGTCATCCTCACAGATTCGAGGAGTCCCTATGCTTGGCGTGCGGCAGCGAATCTTTTTGACGGTCCCGACCGCACGCCTTGGGGCGCGGCCATGCACGGTTTCGAAGATCCGTTCTGGCGACCCTTCACCGACCGCCCAAGTCAGGACACCTCGATCCCGCAAACGGTCGCCCAAACCAAGAGAGTCGCCCAAAGCGCATTCGCCTATTTACTGCGCATGCAGCGAGCCAATGGCAGCTGGCCAGACAGTCGTTATGCTTACTGGGGAGCCCACGACTACACCCCCAACGTCTGGATCGCCGCCTCTGCACTTTCGTGCATGGCACTTTTGGAATGGCGAGATCTTGATCCTGAGGCCGCGGATGCTGCTATCAAACGTGGCGAGGATTATGTCTTCGACCGTCGTCGCATTGCCTTTGACCTCAATGAAGAAGTCTATGCCCATGCCTATCGATTGATCTATCTGGCCAAGAAGTACGATCTATCCGCCGCAAAGAACATCCGTGCCCATGTGATTGAACGAATGAACAGGATTGTCGAAGACCTAGCTGGCATCCAGGTTAGTGCACAAGGTAGGCGTGCCGCCGCCGATGGCGCATTTGCTCACGAGTACCCCAACGCTTTCTGCACAGCGGCTGCACTCAATGCCCTTCACCTAGCTCAAGAACGGGGAGCCAAAGTCCCCAGGCGGATGTTCATCGGCGGCACAAAAGCGCTCCTAAGCTCACGCGACAAGGATGGTGCCTTTGCCTATTCAAACGGCCGTAAGGTCAACACCGACCCTTCGACTCTCCAAGAACGACTCAAGAATTCAATGGGACGCTCCCCCATCGCTGAAGCGGCGATTCTCTGGGCCAAATCCCCCCAGGGTTCAGCAGAGAAACTAGCCACATCGATGAATCACTTCTGGGAGTACCTGCCACGTTTGGAGAAGATCCGTATGTGCGACTTCCACACCGACGGTGAGCTTGGAGGTTTCTTTTTCTGGCATGCAATTTTCCACACGACGGAAGCGATCAAGGCCCTACCCATTGATCAGCAAGCACCGCATCGCCAGCGCATGCACGCATTCCTCATGACATTGGGAGAAATCGACGGGAGCTTCATGGATAGTCACGAAATCGGCAAGAGCTATGGCACCGCCATGGGCCTCATCTCACTTAAGAATGTGATGGGCCCTGTGGGGCCTTAACTCAAGAAGAATGTCCGATCACCAAATCGCCACATGGTTTGGTCCCGACGCCGTGGCCCACGCGCGAAACATCCCCAGGGTGTTGAACGTCAAAGCAATGTTGCCACGGCGATCGACGCTGATCAGGCCGCCATCGCCAGCCTTAAGGACGTCAAAGATGACGCTTTTTGTGGCTTTCTCCAACGATACGCCCAAGTAGCGCATGCGATCAGCAACGTCCCGCGCTACGCCATGGCGAATGTACTCTTCGCCAGTGCCGGTACACGAAACAGCACAGGTGTCATTGGCTGCATATGTCCCAGCTCCAATAATGGGTGAGTCGCCAACTCGGCCAAAACGTTTGGCAGTCATGCCTCCCGTCGATGTAGCTGCGGCAAGATTCCCGCCTAAGTCGAGAACGACGCAACCCACCGTCGACTTGAGTTCTGAGAGACTCGGCTGAGGAATCGAGGAGTGCTCTTTTGCTTGTCGCCGCAGAACTCTCTTGAGTGACTTCAGCCTTTTTTCGGTGTGAAAATAGTCTTGAGAGACCCGTGCGATGTCCGATTGAGTATCAGCGAACGCTTCAGCCCCTGCTCCCGAAAGCAAGACATGGGGAGTTTTCTCCATGACCCGACGCGCCAGGTGAATCGGATTCTTGACGGTTGTCACTCCGGCGACGGCGCCGCATCCCAAAGTACTTCCGTCCATGATCGACGAGTCCAATTCGTGCCCACCTTCAGCGTTGTAAACGGCACCCTTGCCAGCGTTAAAAAGCGGATTATTCTCCAACATTTCAACCACGGATTCCACGGTATCCATGGCCGTCGCACCCGATGCAAGCATTGCCCTGCCATGATCGAGCGCGGCAGCCAAGGAGGCTTTGTACGTGGCCACTTCTTCCACTGGCGTGTCCTTGCTAATGACACCGGCCCCCGCATGAATAGCGATAGCCCAATCCTCACGCGCTGGGGAAGAAGCACACCCCATGATCAACGCCAAGCTCGAGAAAACAAGGATAGTGGTAGTTCGCCGGATGAATGTCAGCATGAGATCCCCTAAAGATGTTAGGGAATCTTAGAGGCGCGACGTCTTTGCTGTCAATTGAGCCTCAAGAATAAGATCGTTCATGAGCTGAGTTCGATTCTCACTCGACGCTTTTCCTCCTCCACGAAAGAAAACGACACATCGAGGAACTTCTCAATCACATCGGCATTCGTTCGCGCATGCAGACTGAGATGCCGACAACAAAAACTCCCACCGGCAGCCATCGCCATGGGGATCAGCAGCTGATCAGCTAAGTGTGCCCCGACTGGTGCCGTGGATCTCAAGTAAGACTGCAAACTGCTGCAAGCTTCTTTGGCGACGATCTCAGCACTTTTGCCACGACGGGCCGTGCTTGTCACCATTTCGCGGCATTGACCGTCGCTCACTTCCAACATTACGACGTTTCCTGGGCTGGGTGAGCCACCGACATCAACAATACAGTCGTCAATTCCAGGCCAATTTAGACGCTTTCTAAGGACGTCTTTCTCCCGTTCAGCAATACTCCGACCGAGGCCGGAGGTTAAGATTGTCGCACGCCGATTTACGAGTGGGCCACGTTCAAGAATCTCGAAGGGCAAGAGACAAGAGGTTGGAGTGATCTCGATTTCAATGGACCCGCCGCCGACAGGGAAAAATCCATGGGAGTGGATCTTCGCTGCAATGCCGACGCCCATTCCGCGAAGGACATTGAAGAAAATGCGTTCAAGGAAATCAAACGTCGGTGCCATCGGATTGTGAGTCCCCCCACGAATAGTCACCACACTGGGTTTCTCAGCGACAATTAGGGCAGGTAGCACAGACTGCAATACAAGAGTCGTGCTGCCAGCACTCCCGATCGCAAACTCGTAGTTGCCTGGCAGGATATCTTGAGGGCAAAAGGTGAGAGTCGTTGAAGCGATTTCCCCACCGACGACTTCAGCAGCCCCAATCCGCGCCGCCGCTTTGACACACGTCAAGTGCTGCCGCAGGAGTCCAGGCTTCTTTCTGGAAGCACGAATGTGATCAATCCGAAATGGGCGGCCAGTTACCAAGGAGAGCCCTAGAGCCGTGCGCAATACTTGCCCACCACCTTCGCCCATCGAACCGTCAATCTCAATCATGTCCGTCATCCGCTAATACTCTTCGTCCTTCTCTCGCGGTCCAGCCCACCGTGAATTCGCGCCGCACTGTCGACGCTGGAATTCACGGTGGCCTCACCAAAACTCGACTATCCTTTGACGCAGACAATCTGCTTCAATGTGTGAACGATGTCCACAAGGTCGCTTTGAGCCGCCATCACGGCATCAATGTCTTTGTATGCTCCCGGTGTCTCATCCAAAACACTGAGGTCTTTTCTGCATTCAACCCCCGTGGTTGCAGCGATATGGTCTGCCACCGTAAATACCTTTTTGGCCTTTGTCCGTGACATCATTCGACCAGCGCCATGGCTACAAGAAGAAAAACTATCGACATGACCTCGTCCACGAACGATGAAGGACTTGGCGCCCATGCTGCCGGGGATGATGCCAAAGTCTCCCTCTCCAGCTTTCACCGCTCCTTTTCTAGTCACAAAGACCTCTTCCCCGAAGTGAACTTCACGTTCAACATAGTTGTGATGACAGTTGACAGCCATCTCTCCAGTCTTGAAGGCAGGGAGACCTTTCAAGAGATGCAGAGAATGCAAGATGTTGGCCATCATCAAGTCACGGTTAACTCGCGCATATCTCTGCGCCCACTCGACGGCAAAGACATAGTCTGCAAAATACTCGCTGCCTTCCGAGAAATAGCCCAAGTCTCGATCTGGAAGACTCCGATTGAGTCTCTCTGCTTCGGCACGCGCCAGACTGATAAAATAGGTGCCAATACGATTCCCGACTCCACGAGATCCAGAATGAAGCATGACCCAAACAGATCCAGATTCATCAAGACAAACCTCAATGAAGTGGTTACCGCCGCCAAGAGTTCCGAGCTGGGCTACATGCTGTCCACGGTCCAAGACCTTGTGCTTGCGAACAATTGACTCGTAGCCTGACACCATTTCGCTCCAAGCGAGCTCGACGTTTTTCGGCAGATCATGCCAAGCACCTTTGTCTCTCCGGCCATGGCTTGATTTGCCGTGAGGAGCCGCACGCTCGATTGTGTTGCGCATCGCCCCCAAGTCGTCGGGAAGATCTTCAGCCGAAAGCGTAGTCTTGACTGCCATCATGCCACAACCGATATCAACGCCGACCGCTGCCGGAATGACTGCTTTCACGGTGGGGATGACGCTGCCAATCGTAGCACCATAGCCGAGATGGACATCCGGCATGACGGCAACCCACTTGTGGACAATGGGAAGCCGCGCCACATTGAGAAGTTGAGCCCGCGCTTTCTCTTCCAGCTTGACGCCGTGGATCCACGCCTTGATAGGCACTCCGCCTTTACTTTCAATTGTCTCGTAGTTCGACATCGGCTCAGTCCTTTGACCACAATGACGTCATTGTCCTGTGTACTCTCCTCATAGCGCACATCGTGCCAACGAGAGTGCAACTCCGATATATTTTTTAAGTCATTATTTAATAACAGGTTACGATATGCCATTCGGAATTCGTGAAAAGTCGCGGCACGAGTTATCGGCATATTGTAGATTTCTCGCTCGCCTCTTATACTTTTGACTATGAAATCAACTGTCGTCTTAGGTCTACTCGGTGTCACCAAGGATCGCGCGCCCCGCGGCGAGAATCGTTGGGACACTTGGCGTCCCAGTATTTCCATTGCCCAACAAGATGATCTTGAGATCGACCGTTTTGAGCTCATACGCCAAGAGCAGTTCCAACCTCTAGCGGACAGGGTTGAGCGCGACATCCTCACTGTGTCCCCTGAGACCGCCATCAACCAACACAATATTGCCTTCAGAGATCCCTGGGACTTTGAATCGGTTTATGCCGACCTCCATCAGTTTGCCACTGCCTATCCATTCGATTGTGACAACGAGGAATACCTCGTCCACATCACAACGGGAACACACGTCGCGCAGATCTGTCTCTTTCTTCTGACCGAAAGTCGCCATTTTCCAGCCAAACTTCTCCAGACGTCCCCGCCCAGAAAACGCAAGACCGAGGTTGGTTCCTGTACCATTATCGATTTGGACTTGAGCAAGTACGACGACTTATCTGCTCGATTTAGAGAAGAAAGCGACCACGCTCGCACATTGCTCAAGTCTGGAATCGAGACCTTGAACGAATCCTTCAACGATCAAGTTGAACAGATTGAACATGTCGCTGTCAGCTCAAAGGCTCCTATTCTGCTCATGGGACCAACTGGCGCTGGCAAGTCTCAACTAGCCAAAAAGATCTTCGAATTAAAGCGCCAACGTCATCAAACAGATGGAGTCTTCGTCGAGGTCAATTGCGAGACCCTCAGAGGCGATGGTGCCGCTTCAACCTTGTTTGGACACAAACGTGGCGCTTTCACCGGTGCCCTCCAAGATCGCCCTGGTCTTCTTAAGCGCGCCGATAATGGGCTACTTTTCCTCGACGAAATCGGTGAGCTAGGTCTCGATGAACAAGCTATGCTACTCGGTGCACTTGAGGAGAAGCGTTTTCTCCCCATGGGGTCCGACACCGAAACGAAAAGTGACTTTCAGCTCATCGCCGGAACGAACCGCGACTTGCACACGGATGTAAGCCACGGGCTTTTTCGCGAAGATCTACTAAGTCGCATTGACCTGTGGACTTTTCATCTACCGGGGCTCGCCGATCGTCGTGAGGACATTGAGCCCAACATCCGGCACGAACTCGATCGTTTTGCCATGGCCCACAAGCGCCGTGTTCGCTTCAACCGGGAGGCCCAGACTCTCTACCTCAAATTCGCCACATCTAGCGCTGCCCCTTGGCCCGGCAATTTTAGAGATCTCAACGCGAGCATGACGCGTATGGCCACGCTGGCGCGAAACGGGCGCATCGGCGTAGCGCACGTTCAAGAAGAGATTAAGAGGTTAGAGACTGCTTGGGGGCGCAAATCTGGTCTCAGCCAAGAACAAGGCCCCATGGGGGCACTTGTTGCTGTCGTCGGTGAAGAATTCATCTCGCGGCACGATCCCTTCGACTTGGTCCAGTTGGCCGAGGTCATCCAGGTTTGCCAGAAGTCTCCCACTCTATCCCACGCCGGTAGAGAGCTCTTTTGCGTCTCACGCACAAGACGCAAGACCGCCAATGACGCCGATAGATTGCGTAAATACCTCGCCAAATTTGATCTCAGATGGCAAGACGTCCGCAGCCAATAGCCGGCCTCAAGAATGTTCTCTTAGGGAGAAGCAATGATGAAAATGCTGAACCCACAAAAATGCCCCTCGTTCATGAAGTGAGATCTCACTAGCAATGGAGCGAAGATCGACTGCGACAAGTCCTCGTCGATCTCATGGGATGGTCTGTCTTCACTCTTGTTTCACCCCGGAGCAAACGGAGACGACCATGCCTAAGAAGAAGAATGCAATCGAAGAAGAAGTGGCGATGGACATGACGCCGATGATCGACGTCACGTTTCAACTCCTCATCTTTTTCATCATCACCCTCAAGTTCAAACTACTGGAGAAGAAACTCACCTCCTACTTGCCAACGGACTTTGGACTTTCATCCAATGAAATCGATGTTTCAGAGAACTTCTTGGTGGTCAAGCTGACGCAAGCAGGTTCATCACTCGATCCAATTCGCGACAGAACAACGCGGTTCTTTGTGGAAAACGAAGAGGTGACTGGAAGCACGCAAGAAGAGATCCTCGGCAAGATATCCGCCAAGATACGCTCGTTTCGAGAGGCGCAAAAAGACGTGAAAGGCAAGATCGATACCGGCGTCGGCGTGCCCCATGCCACTGTCGTGCAGATTTTGGATCTCTTCAATCGAGCCAAATACGAGACTGTGAGCTTCGTTGGTTTGACGCGCAACGAGAACATCGCTCAAGGACAAAAATGGTGGAATAAGGTTCGCCGCGACTTGGGTGACATGTAGCAGGTCCCCAGGCTCAATCTGCGCTGCCGCAGGTTGGAATCTCTCCTTTTCATGATTTTATCTTTAAACTTTGTGCCACAAAGCCGAGAGTGCTTTGTGGCACAAAGTTCATGATCAAAGTGCCCCCACACCACACGGAGCCTACGCCCGCAATCTGCTGCAAGGAGAAATTGATGCCCTCGACTCTAGTCATAGGAGCTGCCACGGGAATCGGCTTTGAGTTTGCCCATCAGCTCTTGGAAAAAGGCCACAATGTCCTGGTGACCGCGAAAGAAACCAGCCATCTGCGAGAATTGGAGAAAATGGGCGCACGAGGTATCGAATTGAATCTCGATTCAGACGATTCGCTGAACTCGTTTTGTGATCGATTCGACGCCCCCGACTTGACAACTGTCATTCACAGTGCCGATCCTATTGAGACAACCAGCAAACAGAACGAGGTACCCAGTCGCGATCTCTTCGGTAAGAACATGAGTACCCATGTTTATGCCCCTATGCGTCTCATCCCTCAACTCGCCCCCATGATCGCAGCAACAGCTGGTCGATACGTCTTCATCTCTTCCGACACGGCAAAAATGAGCACAGAGGCTTGTGGTGTTGCGCTTGCCTTTCGAACTTCGATTGCAGCCCTCAATATGCTGATAAGGTGCGCCGCTGTGGAATACCCTCAAGTTTGCTTTCTTTCGCTTTCTTCAGGCCTCATGCCCAGTGAAACAACCAAGGTAGAAGAACACATCTCAGTGGAACAGAGCGTAGGAAAAATCCTCAAATTGCTTCAACGGACGACACGAACGACAAACGTCCAGTTTTTTGATTATGTTAGACATCGGCCCCAATAGGGGCTGAGTCAACCTTCGAAAACCAGAAGCGGAAAAAGTCATGTCTCGCACCCTGATACTTGGAGCATCCCGCGGCCTCGGTTTGGAATTTGTACGTCAATTGAGCGAATGTGCCGCGCCCCCAATAGCAACCTATCGCAACAAGAAAGGCGTCACTTCCTTGGAATCGCTGGGAGCATCTCCGCTCCAATTGGACTTGTGTTCAGAAAACTCGATTGACGGCTTCGTTGAGGAATTAGGGACAACCCAGCTCACCATGATCGTCAACAATGCCGGAGTCTTCGGCTCGGAGT
>JAJRYU010000411.1 GCA_024275615.1 Planctomycetota bacterium | reverse complement strand
GACGTTGCCGAGATGGTCTTACTGTCAATGTAGGCCTGAACGAATTGGTAGAAAACAAGGGCCGCAAGTAAGACGCCAGCGGCTAAGAAGGACCTTTCAGCCAAGATCTCGCTGGCCGTTCGATACCCCACAGACTTCAAGTAAATGATCCCAGCGATAAAGACCGTGAGCAGAGGCCAGAAGTAGTGAATAAGGAGCTTGAGACCTCGGGAGAGTGCGCCGATGTCCTTGGAGGGCAATAGAAGCAGAAGGACGTCTCGACGGAAAGCCATTCTCAAGGCGACAATGAAGATCCATGTGGCCGCCACCAAGCGTGCAGCTTGATTAAGTGCTGTGGCGCCGGCGTTGTCGAAGAAAGCGATGGGTGGTACGAGAACGAAGAGACCTACCATGGCAATCTTGATCAATCTTCTGGCGTCGATGAAAAGAAGTTTGGATGCTTCCGGGTCGCTTACTTCGGCATACAACAGTATGCGCAACAAGGACAAGCGTAGCGCCGCCAAACCGATGACGGTCATGAGTGTCGATGCCAATGGGTCGCTCGGTGCAAGGGAGCCCCAAAGAAGCATGATGCCGATAATGCCGAGAAGATAGTGGCCGACCTCAGCAATGAGCCACGCCGTCATGGACAGCAAGCGATAGAGAGGGTCGTTCGTTCTTTGGAAAGCAGTGCGGGCCCCCTCGGTGGCATGACCGTGTGTCCGCCGAAACCCAAAAAGCAAGAAGGCTGCAGCGAAGAGAACAAGGGCTGTGACCCCGTACACTTTTTGAATATGGCTTACGAATTCTTCTCCCGAGTCTTTGGCGATCTTGCGGAAGTTGCTTTTCAGATTTGCGAGCTCTTCGCGCATCTTTTCGCGTCGCAGCGCCCCCCAAGGCGGATCTTCCTTGAGCCAGAAGGCAAGCCGCAACAGAGTACTTTGAGTCTCTTCAAGCTGTGCAACGGGTTTGTCGTTTTCTGCGAGACAATCCTTGGCAGCTTTCAGTGTCAAGTCGACAAGACTGAGACGGTCTTCCAAGATACGGCCAATTGTGGCCTTTGCCTTGTCCCATCGTTCTTCTAAGGCGGGCAACCGAGCAAATTCACGGGCCATTTCTTCGGCGATCTTCGGATCTTTGGCTTTGATCTTGTTGAATCCTCTGACGTTGTCGCGGTTGCGCCGCCAAGCACTGCTGAGTTTGATCCATTCAGCAAGCTCGGGGTTGTTCTCGTCGGTTGGCGTGTGCTCCTCGTGCTGAGCTGCCCCGCCCATGGTAGGCTGGGCCATGATTTCTTGCTGAAGCGCCGAGATGTTGAAGCGCGTCGACGCTGCGTCTCGCTTTATCTTAGTGAGAAAGATCGCATTGGCGCTGCGGATTTCTGTGTTGATCTCCAGAGCTTCTTCGACGGCGTGGAGCTGACGGCGCAAGTAGTTTTCCTTAAAGGCGTCCAAACCCTCGTCCTCAGGGAGCATGAGTTTGATTTCATTGGTGATCGTCTTGATCTTTGCTGCGGCTGTCTTGAGCCGTGTTGTTCGGAGTTCGATATCGTCTTTACGGGCTTTTTCGGCTTTGAGGAGTGCGATTTGGTCGGCCTGAAAAATCTCCAAGGCAAGAACGGCTTTGTTCGTCTTGCTGCGTTCTAGTTCCGCCTGACGTCGCTTCTTGTCGGCTGCTTCTTGGGCTAATCTTTGCTCTTCTTGGCGAACAACGAGCAACTCTTGACGAGCTTTTTCAACCTTAGCCTCAGCCACTTGTTTGCGGGCGTTGGCGGCTTCGAGCCAAACTCGCGCATACTCCTTGCGTGCCTTATTGAGGGCTACGAAACTGCCATGATAGTCACGTTGCAGTTCGAAAGAGCGAAGTTGGCATTCATTGGCGAGAAGGTCTGTTTCCAAACGTAACTTCTCTTCCGGGAGAATTCCCTCCTTGGCCAGGGCGTCATTCAGGGCTTTGCGTTTCTTGTTGAGATTGTCGATATCCGCGTTGATTGTTGCGAAGATCTTAGCCCGTTTGGTTTCATCCTCGTTGGCCTGCTGGAGAGCTGCTTTGGCGTTGTTTTGCTCCTGGCCAGCCTTACCCACATCGCCAACGAGTTTCTGAACGAGATCATCCGAGGGTTTCTCACCGATCTTAATCTCTTTCAGCTCGTCGCGAGCCTTCTTGGCGTCTCCTTCGGATGTGGTCTTGTTCGTATTCAGCTCGCCAATTTCTTTGCCATGACCGTTCTTGAGGGCAACCATCATCTTTTCCAAAGCGTCCAGTTGGCCTAGGAGTTTGTCGTAGGCCAAGAGCTGTTTCTCGTCCGCTTCCGTTCGTTCTTCTTTCCTTATCTTCTGGATTGCGCTGCGCTTCTTGGTGGTTTCATCGCGCTTCTCCTTCACTGCTGTTGCTGTGTAGGTCTTGCCTTCAAGCTTGACTGTGCCTTGGAACCGTTCTTGGGCACGAAGTGCTGGCGTAATGAGCACGAGCAAGAACAACACGAGGGTTGCTTTCGGCAGTTTTTTGGCAAACATGTTGGCGGTCAGGGTCATCGGATTCTCATCAGTGGGCGGCCAAGTGTTTGAGACAAAATGGGGTCTGGCACCCTTGTTGTGCCATGATCGCCCACCGACGGAGCTCTGGCAAGGGTGCAGCACCTGCCAAGTGCGCTTTGTTTGTTGGCGATGGCGCTCATCCCCTCTATGATCCTCCCATGGAATCAACGACCGGCACAAGTTCGTGGCAGGCTACAATGGGCGCCTTGATTGTGCTCATTCTGGCCGAAGTGCTGCTGTTTTTTCCACCAGATGATGCTGGCATCGACCCAGTACCATCGGCTGCCGGTACTCTCATGTATCGTGCGCCTTGGCAGGGTGCGGTGTTGCCAGCGGCGCGAGAGCGATTTCTCTTAGGCGACCCCTTGGAACAAATGCAGCCTTGGAGGGTTCATCTACGCCGAACGGCTCAAAGTGGCGAGATCCCCTATTGGAACCATCTGAATGGCCTGGGGCAGCCGTTCCTCGCCAATCCTCAGACTCGCACGCTCTATCCTCTCAACTGGATCTTCCTCTTTGGCCAAGAGATGACGTTTCAACTGGCCTTCTTGGCTTTTCATATCTTTCTGTTTGGTGCCGGAATCATTTTGGTCTTGCGGCGTTTTGAAGTCGGTTTCCTGGGTATGACTGTGGCTGGTGTCTCAAGTGCTTGCTTTGGCATGCAGGTACTTTGGCTCTTGAGCCCCCATGCCACGACTTTCGCTTGGATGCCTTGGGTTCTGTTGGCGGCGGAAATGGCCTTCGAGCGCCCAAGTCGCCGGGCGTTCTTCTTAGGCGCCTTTGTGACCGCGCTCTTGCTTCTGGCGGGTCATCCGGAAACGGCCTTCAAGTCACTTGTGGCCGTTTGGCTTTTTGTTCTGGGACGCGTGCTCAACGAGAGACAATCGATCAAGAAAACTGCCCAGGCGGTTTTAGCGATCGCGGCAGCTCAAGTTGTCGGGCTGCTCCTCGCCTTGCCTCTCGTTTTGCCGTTTTTGGAATACCTCTTGGCAAGTGAGAGTTTGGTCATGCGGAGGGCGGAGCCAGCCTATCCACCTCTCGAGGGGTTCTCTGAATTCTGGCGCGAGTCACTGACTTGGTTCAGTCAGATAGCTGCTCTTGAAGCGCATGGCCACGACAACAGCCCTGGCCATTGGTGGCTCGAGAGCATCAATCTGCGGGAAATCGGATTGATCTACGGCGGCGTAACAACGGCCTTGTTGGGATTTCTGGGCTGGCTAAGGCCACACCCGTTGCGCCTCCCGCTCTTTTTGATCGCAGCATTTTCAGCCATCGTCACCTTGCGTGTTCCTTATCTCTACGACTGGCTAACCTATGTTCCCGGCCTTGACGTCGGAGCCAATCAGCGTTTTGCGTCTTTGTTGATGTTGTCCCTTGTCTTGTCGGCGGCTTTGGGCATTGAGCAACTCTTGTGCCTGCCTCATTTGGCGAAAAAGAGATCAACATGGATTGTCCTCATCTTGACTCTGGTCGTATTGGGCTCCAGCTTTGCTTTCGAATCTGTAACGAACGGCCCCCAATCCAGTGGTGATATTTCCCTTCTTCGACACACAGCCTTGCTGTCCGCAGGTCTCGCCCTTTGTGTCCTATTGGCTATCTTCTTGTTGCGCTTTCGGCGTGGGCAAGTTGCAACTGGCATCCTCATCGTGATCGTGATTTTTGTCGACTTAGGGCGCCATTCCCGACCGCGCATTCCTTGGGCGAGCTCGGCCCAAACCTGGCCTGAGACCCCTGTTATCAGCTTCATGAAGAAAAACACCCCTGCCAACAAGGGGCGCATTCTTTGCGTTGGTGGTTCGTTTCCAGCCGACATCAATATCCCTTATGGACTGGCTTTTCTTGACAGCTACAGTGCTATGCAGCCCAGACAGGAAGCGCTTTTTCTCGAAGCCGCCCACACGCCAGTTACACCCTCCGGAAAAAAACGCATCGCCTGGACGTTGCTCGATCAATTCTCGATCCGTTTGTTGAACTTAGCCAGCGTCCGCTATTTCTTCATTTCTGGGGATTGGAGCAAAGAAGCCAAACGCTCCGTTGACGATGTCATCATTGATGCGCGAGGTGATCGCTTTTCCCAGCTCTATGCCAGGGCCGATGGCATGGTTCTGGAACGACTGGACTCAAGACCCAGAGCATGGCTCGTGCATCGAACTGTGCCGGGAAATACACTCGATGACCTCGTGGGAGCTACGTTTGATCCGGCCACACATGTGCAAACTGAGGAGCTTGGAGCCCTAAGTCCCGGCGGCGGAGAGGTCACAATGAAGACCTACACAGCTAGTCAGTTCACCATGGTTGCCCGCGTTAGCGGGGGCCGGGCTATGTTGGTGACGAGCGATCGGTGGTCAGAGAATTGGGGCGTCTTGGTCGATGGCAAGGAAAAAGAAATTGAACGGGTCAACGGGATCTTTCGTGGTGTCAAACTTGAGGTCGGCGAACACGATGTCGAATTCTACGCCCGTCCCAGCAAGACCCTGCTTTGGGGTTTGGGAGCTGCCGGGATCGGTGCCTTCATTCTCATCTTGGTTGGTCTTGTTGGCGGACGATCTAAGAAGCGCCGCAGCATTTCTTAAACTTCTTGCCACTTTGGCAAGGGCAAGGGTCGTTGCGCCCGACTTTGGGAGATTCCCGTTTGACTGGCTGCCCCTTCCTCACTTTTCCGTCCAAGTAGAACCATCTCCCGTCTTCCTTCACGAATGAAGACAACTCGTGGTGAGTCTGATCCTCATCGTGGTAGTTAAAATGGGCAATGAACTCGACGGTTCCTTCTTTTTCATCCGCTCCGCCACCTCGAGTTTCCAGGACTTCGAGTCCCTTCCATACCGATTCCTTGGCCCAATCTTCGGTATTTTCCCGATCGACGCCCCCAGAGGTCTTCGGGTGGTGAGTTTCGATGATGTAGCTCATATTGGCCAAAGTGAAGGCCGTGTACCGCGACCGCATCAATAATTCTGGGGTTTCGGGGATTTTCTCGCCGGTCAAAAAAGGCCCACAACAGCTCGCAAGGTCGGTTCCACCGCAAGGACAGCTCATTTTCAGCTCCAGGAAAACGAAAGAAATCTCTCACTTGAAAGAGAGGCTAACCTTGGACACGATTGCGCACCCAAGCGGGTGTAGCTTAGTGGTAAAGCTCCAGCCTTCCAAGCTGATCACG
>JAJRYU010000410.1 GCA_024275615.1 Planctomycetota bacterium | reverse complement strand
TTGGGCACTGTGAAATAGTTCCAATGCTCGATCGAACAACGAAGAATCGCGCAGTATGTCGATCCAGGCTGCACGAGATTCAGCATCAAGATTGGGTGACGATTCGAAACGAGAAAGAAGGGCTTCGATGCTCTTGTTGTGACGCGCAATTTCAATGGCGATACTCAAGGCATAGCGCCGGTCTCGTTTCGAAGTAGCCTCCCGCGTGGCTTGCCAGATGAGATCCTCTGCGGCCTCAACAAGCCCGGCCGCTGCTTGCCATTCTGCCAAACGGATCTTGTCACGAATGAGCTGTTTGCCTTTGCCCTGGGGAGCGAACAAGGACGCCGCTTCGGCGTAGCGCCCTCGCGCCGCCAAGACGACGGCGCAACGGTTCTTAGTGACTTGATCTTCCTTGACAGCGAATGCGGCGAGAGGATCGAGCACACCAATGATCGGCTCACCGTCATCGGCGACGAAGGCGAGCGCGTTATTGGTCACTTTTTGGGTGGCAGGACGATCGGCTCTAATCAGAGCTATGCGTAGTTGAATAAAACCCTGAAGGTCGGGCTGAATGCCGAGCTGAAGAGCCCGCCCATAATGAAGAAGAGCCTGATCAAGATTCCCTGCTGCATCGAACAAACGTGCGATCTCAAGGTCAAGCCGGGCATTGTCCTTGGCTTCAGGAAGTTTCTGCAGAGACTGGTAGCACTCCATGGCGCGACCAAGTTCACCCAAGGGACGCAAGATGCGGACTTGTAAGACAAGAAAGCGGGCCAAGCTATACTTCTTCATCTCTATTTTGTCGGCACTCAGACGCTTGATTTCCGCAAGCAAGGGCTCAACGGAGCCATGAATGGCCAACGTGCGTAGTCGGAGGTCTTCGTCCTTGGCACCGGTGGCATCGAGCAGCGCCAGCTCCAGTGCTTCCTTGAGCTTAGGATCTAGACCAACCGGCGCGTCGTCATCTTGTGAATCCACTTCTTCTTCGGCGCTACTCGGCGCAACAGTGACTCCCCGCAATTTGATAAAAGTCTGGCCCAAGAGGCACGATGACCCAATGCAGCAAAATGCGACGACGAAGAGGCCAAAGTACGTTTTCCTTGCAATCAGCATCATGTCTACCTCAAAAGCCGATCACGGCGACGATTGAACACGTCGCCGATGTAAGTCAACAGAGCCAATAGAAAAAACCAGGGTGCCAAGAACTTCATCTGCGTCGGGCCAATCGCTATGGACTCCGTCGGTCGAATAGCGTTGCCACCCAGAGGTTCATGAAGACCGCCGCATTCGGCTGCCAGTCGTTTGAGGTCAAGAGTCGCGTCAGGACCAACTTGCAATTCAGGCCGTGCCATCTTGGTCTCAGCCAGAATCAGTCGGCGTGGCGGGCGGCCGGGAGTATCGACGACGCAAGCTACGTCCTGACTCTCATCCCACCATAGATGGCTGTCAAATTGACTGGGTGAACGCCGACGAAAGACCCAGGGTTGCCATGATTTGCCATCTAAGAACCGTGCGCTTGGCATGACGGTCCGCGACCGTTTCGACTCAGCAGACAAACGCACATCATTGCCGTTGCGACTGAGTTGATAGTCAATGTCGTAGTCACCACTTCTTGAACTTCGTGTCATCAAGTGTGCCAAAAATGCCCCGAAACCGTCCCAGTTCTGCCACCCTCTGGTACCTGGGCCAGCAGGTTCTGTCGCCAGAACCGACAAGCGGCCGCGACCCAGCATCCAGCTCGCGACGATAGGATTGTTTCCCGTTTGTGTCACGAGCGGTGACTCGGCCCCAGGCCGTGTGCGTAATTCAACGAATGCTGAGAGCGGAGGAATCGAGTCCGTTTTCAAGTTACCCCACCAGAATGTCGTACCCTTGGCTTTCACGGCGAATTGGCCTTGACGATAGGCCGGTAGGCGTGAGCTTGTGGGTTGTTTGAGGATAATCTCAGGAAGGTTGAAGCGATTCGGAACGGCATAAAACCGCCCTTTCCCCCACTGTGACAAGCTCACCAAAAAATCGTTGTGGGCTTGTGGGCCGATGAGAACAGTTGAGACGTTCACACCTTTTTCCGACATCTTGCGAATCAGAGGTTCGAAGGCGCCACTCTCAACACCACCGTCGGTCAGAACGAGAACATGTTTGTAGCGCGTGTTGACATTCTGCAACCCGTAATAGGCCTCCTCAAGAGCAGGCATGATCACCGTACCTCCCCCGGCCTGCAGACGATTCAATGCCCTTTGGATCTCAATAACATTTGACGCTGGCTGAAGTGGTGCCGCCCACCGCTTGGCACCATAAAACTCTACGATGCCAACCTTGTCATGGGGCAAGAGACGCCGCATGGCCAAGCGAGCGACTTCTTTCGCCAACTGAACCCTGGTCCCGCCCATGGATCCGGACGTATCCAGAATGACCACAAGACTTGTACTTGGATCTCGCTTCTCTTCTTTCTGTAGGAAGCGAACGGGAAGAGCATCTGCCAGAGGTGTCCCATAGTAACCACCAGGCCCGAAAGACGCTGGTCCGCCGCACACAAGCACACCAACTCCCTGCTCTTGCACCGCACGAATTAGTTCTTCTTGCCCAGCGGTGGCGAACTCAGCCGCTGGCAGATCATCGACAAGAATCAGATCGTAGTCTGCGAATGGTCGGACGTTTTTGTCATGAGAGTCTGTCAGCTGGAAACCCGAACCGACCAACTGACCAATCGAACTGGCGCCGCCTTGAACTCGAGAGCCGAGGTAGAGAACCTGAATGGGCGACTGCACCGCCCATGTTTGAGACAGGGTATTGTTGGCAGCAAGAGAGTCCTCGCCGGTGATCGTCGCTCGGAAAGTCCGAAATCCCGGCACCTTGGGTTCAATGGTAAAGGCAATCTCCCGGTCAGCACCGACATTGACCTGATCGAGTTTCAGAATCTCTTCCTTCCCAACCGAAAGCGTCAGCGAGACGGGACCTTGAGCCCCGACGATTTGGAGATGGCCCCGGCTTGGGTGCCCGACTCTAAGCTCACCCTCAAAGCTCAACTTCGAAGGATAGAGATCGCCGGAACGAGAAGACAGTTGGATGGTGTGGACAGGGATGCCACGAGAAGCCAAGTCTTGAACAGCGTCGCGCCAACTCCTGCGTGTCGTTTCCCCGTCGCTCAACAGGGTTACGCTTGCAGCACTTTGGTCTTGAATCTTCAAAACAGCGAGATCCAGGGCGGCGCTCAAATCTGAAGCAGCGGGCGAGATGTGTATGACTTCGTCACATCCTGGAACAGTAATCGTTGATTTGCCAACAACAATTACGGTCGTCTTGTCTTCGGCGGTGGCGCGAGCAACAAGATCAGAAACTCTATTTCTCGCTCGCTCCTTTTCTGCAACCGGAACACTGCCACTTTGATCCAAGATGAAGACCAAGTGTCGACTCTGCCCGCGACTACGCATGACCGGCTGAGCGAGGCCAATGACAATGAGAACAAAAGCCAGCGCGCGAATCAGCTTTTGGCCAGAAGTCATGACGCTCGCTCGCCACCACAAAAGCGGAAGCCCAAGGAGAAGCAGCAAGAACAAGGGTTTGAGTAGGCTGACCGTCATGAATGGCTCACGGGATTCTGGAAGTTCTTAGAAAATGCCACTCGGCAACAAGGACGGCGAAAGCAAGAAGTCCCAACCATGTCAGAAGATGACTGGCAGCCCCAGACTCAACCAAGGCGAAAGGAAGTTCCTGGGCTGCGTTGGTCACAAGTGAGACGTCTTGAGCAAAATAGGAAACAGAAGTTTTCTTCCCACTTCGAGCACTGAAGATTCCCGCGTGCCGGGCAACGGGATTGAGTCCCGCGGCGACAACTCGACGACCAATTTCATCAGTCCATGGCCCAAGCGAAGCCGGTAGTTCCTCACCAACGGCTGCCCAAGCTAACGTTTCTTCAGCGTCAGATAGCCAGGTCAAAACCCTATCGATCAAGACCGGGAAATCTTGTCTCGCGGTGAAATGCCTTTCTGGTGCCAAGAACATAGTTGGCAGGAAAACCCGCCGCACTCCATCCGCTGAAATTCGAATTCGAGTCTCAGAGATTTCATCTTTGCCAACCCTTCGGAGGGCGTTCAGATCAATACCAGCCAAGATGGAGTTTTTCACAATACTGCGTTCTGAGATGTCCCGTACTTCAACAACGAGGCCCGAGGCTTCTTCATCGAGAATCAAGGCAGGGAGAGAAGCTTCCGACTTAGAACCGATCAGAACATCCGCGGGCGTGTTCTTGGTGTCGATGGCTTGATTCGTTTCTAGAAGCAACGCTAGATCCCGAGGTAGAGCACCGACGGATTCGACGCGGATGGGCCGCCACGTGGGAAGCAAGAGCTTGGCTTCGTCATCAGCTTGAAAAGCATCCTTGGGGAGCAGGCCAACCGCCAAGATGGCCCCATTGGCTACTACGTCCCGGAGGATGCGAATACCAGGAGCGATCGTCTCTGCTTGGGCCTTAAGAGGTTTCCCGTCCAGAGAGATTTGCAAAGATCGTTTTGAGTCTAGGGATTCGGGATCGATTTCCACCAAGACATCAACCACACCAACCGCTCCCGAGCGAGCTGGTGCAAACCCACAGGCCCGAATTCCCCCTTGATGCATAGCAACAACGGCAGTTGAACCACGAAGATGGGAGACATGAAAACTATCACCAGGAATCTGTGACCAGCGAAACCCTGAAAAACCAACGAGGCGTACTCGGGTTCGCTGTCCATCTGGGCGGCTGCGATGCAGACGCTCAAGAAAACTCCGAACAGTGGATGGAACGGCTTCGGCAACCACACTTGATAGACGATCTCGAAGCAAAAGCGACGATTCACCTTGAGCCAAGAGTAACTTGGGTTGAGAACCCAAGGCAAACACTTCGACATGCGCGGAAGATGACCCACCTAACGTGTCAAGGAGTAACTCCTTTGATCGTGCAAGCCGGGAGCCAACAGCCGCATCGGCGCTTGAATCAACGACAAAGATCTCATGGATATCGCCACTTTCGCCAGCGAATTGTGGGTTGGCGAAGCACAGCCACAAGGTCAACGCCAAGAACAGGATCAGCGCGTATGCCCAAGGATGCCGGAATCGTCGCACAAGAACTCGAGCTTGGGATTCTTCGACCGCTTCCTTCCAGAACAAGGTCGTCGGTACTTTGACCTGTCGATAGCGTGTTTTCAGTCGCTGCAGCAGGAAAGAGAGACATGCAAGGAATGTCGCTCCAAGTGCAAAAGTCCATCCTCCGATCAAGTTGAAACTCATGTCACGTAGCTCCCTGTCTCAAACAGGTTGGCAAGCTGCGGCACAACTTCTTGGTCAGCGTTGAGCCTCAAGAATCCTGCCGGATGAGATTTTGCAAACGCAATGATCTTGGCTTGGAATCGATCGTAGGATTCGCGATAGCGTCCCAAGACCGCTTCGTCGACTGAAACATCCTGGGCCTGCCCTGACTCACAGTCAACGAGGCGATAGTCCCCCCGGAACCTCGGGTCGCGATCCTCATCTCGAGCAATCTGAATCAAGAGAAGCTTGTGGCGCTGCCTCTTGAGAGCCTCTATCACCGTCTCGATGCCTCCAGGATCGAAATAGTCTGAAAGCACAACAAGCAAACCAGGACGAAGTCTCTGTTTGGCGAATTCAACGAGTGAGGCGACCATGTCGGTATCACCGTGGCTTTCGAGAGTCGCGAGGTGTTTTGCCAACGCCATTATTCGACCACGTCCGGCGGCGGGCGGCCTTGGAGAAATTAGCTTGTTGGCGAAAGGAAAAACACCGACACGGTCGTGTTGACTTAGGCTCACAGTGGCGAGTGCCATCGTTGTCCGCAAGGTTGCGCGCATCCGCACCAATCCGTCGCTGGACATACTCGTTGACACATCGGGCATCAAATAGAGCGAGAGGTCTTCCAGCTCTTCGAAGAGCCGTAGAAAAACGCGGCCCAATCGACGATAGATATTCCAATCGATGGCCCGAAAATCGTCACCAGCGGCATAGGGACGGAAATCGCGAAATTCGATCCCACTGCCTAAGTCCTGTGAGCGTTGTTCCGCCAGGCGGCCAGCTCTTGGCACACGCCGAGCCACAATCTTGAGATGCTGCACAGCCGCCAAGAAATCGGGGTCGAAGAGTTCAGCGAAATCAACCGCTGCCGTCATTGAACTTGGCCTCCTTGGGCACGCACATGTGAGAGAACGCCATCAACGACATTGTCTGCTGTCACACCGTCGGCTTGACCTTGAAAGTTGATGTGCAATCGATGACGCAAGACAGCATGAGCTACAGCAGCAATGTCTTCAGTGGCAACAGCAAATCGATCGGCAAGAAGTGCTTTCACCTTGGCAGCGAGCAACAACCCCTGGGCGCCACGAGGGCTAGATCCCAGTAACACATTTTCGTTCACCAACTGAGGAGCATGCTCCGTACCCGGCTGGGTGGCCATGACCAGGCGAATGGCGTAGCGTTGAACATGATCAGGGACAGGAATTGCTCGGACGATATCCCGCATCTCCATGATTTCCTTGCCGTCGGAAACTTTCGATACGGTCACCTCTTCACTGCCGGTCGTCCGATCAAGGATGGCGCGGTATTCTTCTTCTTCAGGGTAGCCGACAACGATCTTCATGAGGAAACGATCCAATTGGGCTTCCGGCAGCGGATAGGTGCCTTCTTGTTCAACTGGGTTTTGAGTGGCCATCACACAGTAGGGATCTTCGAGATGAATAGTCCGCACACCGACGGTCATGGTGCGTTCCTGCATGGCTTCGAGTAACGCCGATTGCGTCTTCGGCGTGGCTCTATTGATTTCATCTGCCAACACCAAGTTCGCAACCAAAGGACCTTGCCGGAATTCCAATTCGTGGCCGCCGCCTTCGACTTCAACAAGGAGCTGTGTGCCTTGGATGTCAGCTGGCATCATGTCAGGAGTGAATTGGATGCGGGAGAAATCAAGGTCCACGGCCTCGCCGAGTGTACGAACAAGAATGGTCTTGCCTAAACCTGGCACGCCTTCGAGCAAGACATGGCCGCCAGCAAAGAGAGCAGTCAAAACCCCGTCGATGACATCGCTTTGACCAACGATGACTCGAGAAACTTCGCCTTTGATCTTACTGTGAATCTTTTTGAAGTGTTCGGCTGCTTCTTTCGCTGCTGCCGGATCGCTTGTCGAGTTCATTTTTTCTCGTCCTTTTCCAGAACCTCGCGACGCGCGCGAAAATAGTCTTCAATCAGCTGACTGACTTGGAAGCTCGTCTTGGGTACCACCGTGGGCCCAGCATTTCCTCGTCGAGGTGAACGGGTATCCGCAACGATACCCTTGGATTCTTCTTTCTTGGGCTCAATTCTCTCTTGAGTGATCTTCGTTGTTCCTGGATTCATCTGTCCCTTGATGTGATCTGGGATAGGAACACCGAGAACCAGGGAAGCTGTTCCCCGAGATTTCTTTCGTTGCGAAGGCCCACCTCGACCGTCACCGCCGGGTTGATTGCCAAAGCTAATGGACAGATCTCGGCTTGCAGGCGGCCGCCGATCACGTAAATTCGGCTGCACCCCACCTCGGGCTTCTGAGCTTTCGCTCTCGTCCTCAACGTCCTCATCGTCATCTTCAGGATCTTCATCATCGTGGGGCATTTGATCCTTGCTACTCCACTCCGAAGCCACCGGGTTCTTCGAGCTACCGCGACCGGATCCTCGCCCCATGGTTGTTCCAGAAGGCCGATCGTTCTTGGGCATTTTTGTCGTCTGCGGTTGGCGATTCTCTTCACGGGGCTTTCGGGGTTTCGATTTTCGCCTGGTCGTTTTCTTGGATTTGGCGGCTTTGCCTTCATCGCTGGGAATTCCCTTGGCCTGGGCGGCGCCGCTGGGGGCACCCACTGGCGCAACCTTGCCGGCTTTCGTCTTGCCGCTTCCCGCTTTCATCTTCTGGTCCTTGATAGCCATAGAC
>JAJRYU010000409.1 GCA_024275615.1 Planctomycetota bacterium | reverse complement strand
GCCATGATGACAAGTTGTCCAGGTTTGGGCACGAATGTCTCCCGAACGAGCGATAGGGTGAAGCTCCACAATGTTTTATACCGATAGAGCAGCAGGGAGACAGGTGGAAGGCGCTTCTTTATCGAGGAGTGGGTAATTATCATGGACATTGCAATTGTTTTGAGCGGGCATCGTCATGGCAAGCGCGGCGCAGACTTGATGCTACGACCGTTTGCCGAATCGACGCTTCTTGAGCATGCCATGGGAAAACTGCAGGGATTGGATGCGCCGTGTGCCAAGTATGTTGCCTGCGCCGATCGTACCGTCAAGAACCTCGCTTCCCAATTTGATGAGCTTCGTACCATCCGTGCCTCCCACTTGCTCGGTTGGGTTGACGCGGATGCCACCGCCAAGAGATTTTCACACCTCCGCACTTTGCCCGAGACCCACATCCTTGTGGTCAATCCAGCTTTTCCTTTGGTTGAAGCTGACCTTTGGTGGCAAGTGATTGAAGATTTCTTGAGCTGCTCTCCCCAGGGTATCGTGAGTGCTGAAGCGGTCTGCGGGCCGTTTTACCTTGCGGGTGGTCAGCCTCTGACGCAGGAAGGCCCGGAATTCGTTGGCAACGATGCCTTCATGCTCATATCGCGCAGATCCATTGACAGGCAGCTTACTTCGTCGACTGCCGATTTCTCGCCCTACATCTTGTCCGCTGATATCGCCAGATCGGTGGAATCTCCACATGATCTCGTCGCAGCGGAAGCTATCCTCACGTTGAGTCGTCTCGAATTGAGCGTTTGAAGGGCTCGGGGCTGGAGACCAGTTGCGTCGCAGTCAGACCCATCGTCACAAGGCTCTTCCCATACCCCATTTGTGTTGTCGAATTCTCAAGTCCGAGAAATGGCTTGGGAGCGCGTTGACGATTCTGATTCCATGAAGTAAAGATGGTACTTCAATGCTGTATCTTTGCCGCATATGAAGATTTCTCTCGCTTTGCTTTGCACACAGAATCACATGAGATGTCGCAAGAAATAAAAATTGTCAGTGTGTCCATTCCTGCCGACCTTGTTCGTGAGCTTGATCGCGTTTGCGATTTGGAGCACCGCAACCGTAGCGAACTGTACCGTGAAGCCTTGAGGCAATACCTCAAGTTGCGCCGTTGGCAGGCGCTGAGAGAGTACAGCGCGGCGAAATCCGCCGCTGCTGGCAATGACGGTATTGATCTTGAAAAAATCGTTGAAGAGCTAAGCGCCTAATATGAAGACAAAACGGAAAACGACAACACCGGTGGACAAGATCGCCGTAGATACTTCCATCTGGTTGAAAGCGCTTCTGTTTGGCGGCTCGGCTGAAGAGCTGATCAAGATGTCCCTAACTGGTAAAGTCGAAGTCTTGACCACCGACATCCAGTTTGCCGACTTAGCCCTTGTCTTGCGTGAAAAGCTCGGTTTCTCTGCCACGGCGATTGCCGAAGTTAAACTGTTCATGGAAAGTGCGACGACGATTATCAAGACTTCTGATGAACCTGCCGCGGGTCCCGCTGCCGGACCTGGAGGCGTTCTCTCACCTTTGTTGCGGGCAGCCCGGGAATCTCAGGTGAATGCCATCGCCACCAGCGAACGCTCCAAACTCATGGGGTTAGACGAGTTCGAAGGCATTCCCATCGTCACAGTGACATAGAGTATCAAGATGTCTGAACCGCTCGTTCAATACGTCGCCAAAGATGGTATCGCCACCTTGACGCTTTGCGATGCCCCGGCCAACGCCTACACCCATGAAATGATGCTTGAACTCGATTCGGCCGTCTTGAAGGCGCGATTTGATGATGACGTTCACATCATCGTGTTGACCGGCGCCGGCGAAAAGTTCTTTTGCGCCGGCGCCAACATTCAAATGTTGCAAGGTGTTGATCCCAGCTTCAAATATTACTTTTGCTTGCACGCCAATGAGACGTTGAATCGCCTGGAAGCCACTCCCAAGTTGGTGATCGCTGCGCTGAACGGTCACACCGTGGGAGGCGGGCTTGAGGTGGCGTTGGCTTGCGATCTGCGCGTGGCCAAGGCCGGTGCTGGCAAGTGCGGTATTCCCGAAGTCGGCTTGGGTGTCTTGCCCGGTACGGGAGGCACTCAGCGTTTGCTCAGAATTCTTGGACGCAATCAGGCTATGCGGCTGATGATTGACGGAGAGAATTACTCCTTCG